>CABUUE010000272.1 GCA_902494685.1 uncultured Collinsella sp. | reverse complement strand
GACATGCGTTCCGAGCGGGCCCCTGCTGTTAGCTTGTGGCACTGAATAGTTTAGGCTTCGTCGACGATCTTAAGGCCGCGCGTGTGATCGATCTCGTTGAGGAGGTTAACGCGACGCTCGTGACGACCACCCTCAAACTCGGCGTCGAGCCACTCGTCGACAATCATCTTGGCGAGTTCGGAGCCCACGACGCGGGCGCCAAAGGCGAGCACGTTGGTATTGTTGTGCATGCGGGAGAGCTTGGCGCTGAAGGGCTCGGAGCACACGACGGCGCGTACGCCCTCGACCTTGTTGGCAGCCAGACTGATCCCGACGCCGGTGCCACAGATGAGGATGCCCAGGTCGACATCGCCGTTGGCAACGGCCTTACCCACCTTGTAGCCGGCGATGGGGTAGTCAAAGCTCTCGGAGGTGTCGGTGCCAAAGTTCACGACCTCGCAGCCGCGCTCCTTCAGGTGCTCGGAAATGATGTTCTTGAGCTCGACGGCGGCGTGGTCGTTACCGATACCGATCTTCATGGATGGTTCCTCTCTGGTCTGTGCGGCGCAAATGCTAAAGGTGTTTACCGCGTTCGACTGCATGATAGCGCGACTCTTGCGTAAACGCTCGGGCGTTTTTTGGTCAAACGCTTTAGCATGCAACAAGATCGGCTTCTCATGAATAATGCCGCCAGTTTGTGCTCGAGCGCCGTCTGCCGGAACCATGGTTGCGGTTTTTGATGCATTGTTATCAAATAAAGGAGCTAACTATTTTTGAGAGTCCAGCCCGTTATGCAAGCAGGAGATACCTATGCCTACCGATTCCATCCGTGATGCCGCGTTTTGCGATGTTTTGAACCGCGAGCTTGTCTGCGCACTCGGCTGTACCGAGCCCATTGCCGTTGCCTATGCAGCAGCGCTGGCGAGCCAGACGCTCGGTTGCGAACCCGATCATATGGATGTCGCCTGCTCGGGCAACATCATCAAGAACGTTAAGAGCGTGACCGTGCCCAACTCGGGCGGTATGCACGGTATTGAGGCCGCGGCCGTGCTGGGTGCCGTGGGCGGCGACGCCAAGAGCGCTCTCGAGGTGCTCGAGAGCGTTGACGATGAAGACCGTGCTCGCGTGACCGAGCTCCTCGCCGACGCCGGCTACTGCGATGTGTCGCTTGTCGAGGGTGTGCCCAACCTCTACATCAAGGTGACTGCGACGGCCGGGGGCCATACCGCGGTCGTCGAGATTACCGACCACCACACCAATGTCACGTGCCATACGCTCGATGGTATTCCGGTATGCGGCAAGTCGGCGGGGGAGTGCGCCGCCTGCGCCGAGCGCGTTGTGGCTGAGCGGGCGGCAGATAACGCCGACACGCCCATGTCGATTGAGACCATCATCGACTTTATCGAGGACGGTGACATTGAGGACGCCCGCGCTGCCGTTGAGCGTCAGATTGAGCTGAATGGCGCAATTAGTGCCGAGGGCCTTGCGCACGCTTGGGGCGCCGAGGTGGGTCGTACGCTGCTGGGCGCTCGTGCCGATGACGTCGCCTGCCGTGCCCGTGCCCGTGCGGCCGCCGGATCCGACGCCCGCATGAACGGCTGCGCGCTGCCGGTCGCCATTGTGTGTGGCTCGGGCAATCAGGGAATTACCTGCGCATTGCCCGTCATGGAGTATGCCGAGTACCTGCGTTGCGACCACGAGCGCCTGGTGCGCGCCGTGATGCTGTCCGATCTTATCGCCGTGCATATCAAGAGCTATATTGGTGCTCTCTCGGCGTTTTGCGGTGCTATTTGCGCTGCGTGCGGCGCCGGCGCTGCGATTACCTGGCTGTGCGGTGGCACGCGCGAACAGATTGGCGCGACGGTCTCGAATACGCTTGGCAACGTGGGCGGCATCGTGTGCGACGGCGCCAAGGCGAGCTGTGCCGCCAAGATCTCGGCTGCCGTCGATGCGGCGATTCTGGGCCACGATATGGCTATGCAGGGTCGCGGCTTCCGCGCCGGCGAGGGCCTGATCCAGGATACCGTTGAGCAGACAATCGCCAGCATGGGCTACGTGGGCCGTGTGGGTATGAAAGATACCGACGTCGAGATCCTCAACATCATGATCGGCAAAACCCAGGTCTGCTAGATATTAAGTTGCGGTGAGATAGTTCCTAAAATTACCCGGGTGAGGGGCAAAGGGGGTGCGGACGATTTCTTGGACCGCGCCTAGGCGTATCCAAGCTTCCTGCGGTACTCCATCGGGCTCAGCCACCCGAGGGACTTCTTGATCCGCTCCTCACGATAGTACACGAG
>CABUUE010000271.1 GCA_902494685.1 uncultured Collinsella sp. | reverse complement strand
GGTTGATGATAACCGTCGCGGCCTCGCCGTCTTTGCCCGTGCGGGTGTAAGCCAAGACTTCGTCGTTGAGCGCAAAGGCCTTGATCTCGCCATCGACCATAAAGGGCAGCGCACGGCGCACGGCAGACGCGTTCTTAACGATGGCCAGTGTGTCGAAGTCGTGGAGTTGGTCTTTGGTCGGCAGGGTGCGGCGGTTGCCCGGGTCGGTAAGGCCCTCCAAGCCGTACTCGTCGCCGTAATAGATTGAGGGTACACCCGGGAAGGTCATCTGCATGAGCGTCGCCAGCCAAAAACGGCTCTTGGCCAGGCCCATCGAGTTATCGTCCAGGCGCCATTTGCTGCGCTCGCTCTCGGGCAGCTGCGACTCGTCGGGGCCACCGCCGAGCACCGAGATAATGCGCGGGCGGTCGTGGCTCGAAAGCAGATTGAGCGCGCAGGCTAGTGCCTCGCGCGGGTAGTTCTCGCGCAGGGTTTCGATATCCTCGGCTGCCTGGTAGGCGTTTTTGTAGCCCATCAAAAAGCCGATGACCATGTCGCGGAAGGGGTAGTCCATGGCGGAGTCGAGCTCCGAGCCCTGCAGATAGCGACGCAGGTGGCCATAGCTGATCTTGTTGGAAGCGTCCTCCCAGACCTCGCCGAGCAGCAGCGCGTCGGGCTTCTCGGCGAGCACGGCCTTTTTGATCTCGGCCAGGAAGTCGTCGGAAAGCTCGTCGGCCACATCGAGTCGCCAGCCATGGGCACCGGCACGCAGCCATTTACGGATCACGCCGTCCTTGCCCAGGAGCCGCTCGCGCACCAGTTCAGAATTCTCGTTGATGGCGGGCATGTTGCCCACGCCCCACCAGCAGTCATACGAACCGTCCTCATGGAAGTAAAATGCATCGCGCCACGGCGAGTCCTCGCTCTGCCAAGCACCGACGCCGGGATAATTGCCGTAGCGGTTAAAGTAGATCGAGTCGTCGCCCGTATGGTTGAACACACCGTCCAGAATGATGGAAATGCCAAGCTTCTCGGCCGCCTGACACAGCTCGGTAAAGTCCTGCTCGGTGCCCAGGATCGGGTCAATCTTGGTGTAGTCGGCCGTATCGTAGCGGTGGTTGCTCGCGGCCTCAAAGATCGGGTTGAGGTAGATGGCCGTAAAGCCCAGCTCGGCGATGCGGGGTAGGTCATTTTGGATACCCTTGAGCGAACCGCCGTAAAAGTCCCAGGTCTTGATGGAGCCGTCTTCGGCACGCTCGTACTCGGGCGGTTCGTTCCAGTCCTCGACTATGCGGCGTTGGATTCCGTTGCGCGGCTTTTTGACTTCGGCCAGCGTACGCTCGCGCCAGTTTTCGTCGCGGGCATAGCGGTCGGGGAAGATCTGGTAGACCATGCCACGCTCGTACCACTCGGGACGAACTTCGCGGTGCTTGTAGACGGTGATCTGGAAGGACGGGACCTCGGCATAGTTGTAAGTTACGCCCTCGCCACCGGTGCGACCCTGCGGTGCGCCCAGGCGGACCTCGGGCTGGCCCTCGATATTGCAGATAAAGCTGTACCAGATAAGACAGGGCTCGGCGCACTCAAGCTCTACGGTAAATATGCCGTCGCCCTCGTGTGTCATGGGATACAGAGACTCACCGATCTCATCGACCCAGGTGCGCAGCGTAAGCGTTGCCTGGTTGGGGTCGGCATCCTCCAAAATCACCGAGAGCGAAACGGAAGTTCCAGTGGTCACAGCGCCAAACGGAGTACGAAACTGCGGCAGACGGCTGTTGTGAATCAATCTCATAATTCGGTCCAGTTCAATAGAATCACGGCCTGCGGGCCATGGGCTTTACGCACAAGATATAAGTATATCTGTTGTACACAGGCTGTATAAACAACATCCGTTTACCATCGGCGAACGGTTGTCCTAGAAAATCGTTTTACCACTCAAATTATCGCGATATTTAAAACGTCTATACCGATACTATTTGTAGCCAACAAAAGTAACCCGGTTTACTACGACGAATTGAATGATCTCAACCACGGTCATTTTGGTGATATTAAAACCGCAGCTAGAAGCGTTCTTAATTTCGAAGATTACTCGCCGTGGTCGGCCGGAGCCATTTTGTCGTAGTAAACCGGCCCTCTTTTTAATGCGAAGTTCAACGCAAAAGAGGGCGCCTGGTTGGGGCGCCCTCTTTTGCGTTGAGGATTTAGTTTTAATCGTCCGGATTAGCGGCGCTTGCGGGCGGCCGTTGCCTTGCGGACGGAGGTCTTCTTGGTCGGAGCCTTTTCCTCGGCCGAAACGGCGGGGG
>CABUUE010000270.1 GCA_902494685.1 uncultured Collinsella sp. | reverse complement strand
TTATCTAAATAACGTGGTTTTGAATCAACCACTAATTGTTACCCGCCCAAGCATGGTCGGGTTTTCCAAGTGCCGCAGATTGCCATGAAAGAGGAGCGACGCGTACTTTGGTACGCGAGCGACGGTTTGAACGGCAAGGTGCGGTGCTTGGGAAAGCCGCTTAGCGGTAGCTGACGCTTTGCTGGGAGTCCTTGACGACTACGTCGTGGGCGCCGCCTTCGACGATGGAGGTGGAGCTGACCAGCGTTAGACGTGCCTTTTCCTGGAGCTCGGGGATCGAGAGAGCACCGCAGTTGCACATCGTGGACTTAACCTTGTAGAGCGTGCCGCCCACGCCGTCCTTGAGGGAACCGGCGTAGGGAACGTAGGAGTCGACGCCCTCGACGAAGCTGAGCTTCGCGGCGCCGCCCAGGTCGTAGCGCTGCCAGTTGCGGGCACGCGCAGAACCCTCGCCCCAGTACTCCTTCATGTACTGGCCGTTCACGTTGACGCGCTCGGTCGGGCTCTCATCGAAGCGGGCGAAGTAGCGGCCCAGCATCATGAAGTCGGCACCCATGGCAAGGGCGAGCGTCATGTGGTAGTCGTAGACGATGCCGCCGTCGGAGCACACGGGCACGTAGACACCGGTCTCCTCGTAGTACTCGTCGCGAGCGCGGCAGACGTCGATCAGCGCGGTGGCCTGGCCACGGCCGATGCCCTTGGTCTCGCGGGTAATGCAGATGGAACCGCCGCCGATACCGACCTTGATGAAGTCGGCACCGCAGTCGGCAAGGAAGCGGAAGCCCTCGGCGTCGACGACGTTACCGGCACCGACCTTGACGTCCTCGCCATAGTTGGCGCGGATCCACTCGATGGTGCGCTTCTGCCACTCGCTGAAGCCCTCGGAGGAGTCGATGCACAGGACGTCGGCACCGGCCTCGATGAGCAGCGGCACGCGCTCGGCATAGTCGCGGGTGTTGATACCGGCGCCGACCATGTAGCGCTTGTCGTTATCGAGCAGCTCGTTGGGGTTGGTCTTGTGGCTGTCGTAGTCCTTGCGGAAGACAATACCCATCAGGTGATCGTTGTCGTCGACGATCGGCAGGGCGTTGAGCTTGTTGTCCCAGATGACGTCGTTGGCAACCTTGAGGCTGATGTTCTTGTCGCCCACGATGAGCTGCTCACGCGGGGTCATGAACTCGGAGACCTTCGTCTGGTGGTCATCGCGGCTGGGGCGATAGTCACGGCTGGTGACGATGCCCAGGAGCTTACCCTTGGGAGTGCCGTCGTCGGTGACAGGCATAGTGGAGTGACCGGTCTTCTCCTTGAGCTCGATGACCTGCTCCATGGTCATGTCGGGGGTCAGCGTAGAATCGGACTGAACGAAGCCGGCCTTGTGATCCTTGACGGCCTTGACCATAGCGGCCTCGGACTCGGCGCTCTGGGAACCGTAAATGAAGGACAGGCCACCCTCGGTAGCGAGCGCGACACCCATATCGACGCCCGAGACGGACTGCATGATGGCGGAAACCATGGGGATGTTCAGGGTGATTGCCGGCTTCTCACCGCGCTTAAAGCGGGTTAGCGG
The DNA here is from genome assembly GCA_902494685.1 of uncultured Collinsella sp. Classification (GTDB taxonomy): domain Bacteria; phylum Actinomycetota; class Coriobacteriia; order Coriobacteriales; family Coriobacteriaceae; genus Collinsella. The sequence continues at coordinate 719 of CABUUE010000270.1, read as the reverse complement.
CGTCTTAAGAGAGACGTTGTTGGGGATGCACTGCGAGGACGAGTAACCAGGGACCAGCAGATACTCCGAAAACGTGTGGGACTCACCGGGAAAGAACGTAGCCATGTTTCTCCTTTTTCCATGCGACCGGTCGGCTGCAGGCCTCGTAGGACCCAGCCCAACCTTGGGCGCCCAATACTGGGGAAGTATCTTAACGCACTTTGACTGCTACAATGCATGATTTAAGAAGAGCACACGAGGGTTTGACGCAGGCTATGCGTTTGCCCAGCAAACACTTTAGCGGGGAGACGTGGAGCACATGGAGTACAAGACGACGGCAAAGTTGGTCATTCAAGCGTGCGACAAGGATCTGCCGGGCGTGTTCGGCCACGGCTGCGTCTTGCTGCTGCAGGGTATTGCCCGCGAGCACTCGCTCAACCGCGCCGCCAAGAGCATGGGCATGGCGTATTCCAAGGCCTGGCGTATCGTAAACGAGGCAGAAGGCCAGCTGGGATGCAAGCTCATCGAGCGAGACGGAGCCCGCGGATCCACGCTCACCCCCGCCGGCGAGCGAGCCATAGCGGTCTACGAAGAGCTGCAGGCCGACATTAACAACGTCATCGCCACCAAAGCCAACGCCCTCATCGCCAGCATCAAAGAGTAGCCAATTTGGGACGGGGCTTTTTTAGCTGGTCGGTCACCATAGATGATTATTCTGGGACGGGGATTAAAAAATCATT
>CABUUE010000269.1 GCA_902494685.1 uncultured Collinsella sp. | reverse complement strand
CTCTTGAGCATGCGGAACTTGCTATCCGGCTCAAAACCCGGCAGCACGCGGCTCGCGTGATAGTCGTCAAACAGCTTGCCGCCAAACTCCAAATACAGCTTGCCGCCAAACTGCGAGATGCGCTCCTTAATATGAGCGGCCTGCAGCTCGATATACTTCGCGTTGTCGAAACCCTGGCGCATGTATGGCTCCCGTCCCGTTTCCAATTAATGTTCTAGGCGATTATAACGGAGCAGACCCTCCCCAACGCCCAAGCAATCAACTGGCACCAACCAAACACGCCATCGATAAGTTGCGGTGAAATAGTTCCCGTTTAACCCCTCAAGACGGCCAAACAGGAACTATTCCACCGCAACTTCCCCTTTTTGGTTCAAAAAAACCTGGCCTTTCTATCAATAATGGAAACGTCGCAGGTGGAGCATAAGTCAGCGAAAGCCCACCAGAGCGAGCAAGGTGACGTGAAAGAGGAGGGCATAGGCCTTTTGGCCATGCCCGACGATTGAACGTCAGATTGCCGCTCTGGCGGGCTTGCAGCGTCGAGTGGTTCCGGCGTTTGGTAAAACGCCGGAACACAAGAGCGCCCCCTCCCGCGCACGGAACGGAAGGGGGCTAAAGGTAGGAGTCTACCGGTGGGTTTACCCCACCGGACAGACGATGACCAGGTGATCCTCTACAGGATCGTCAAGGTTTCCGTGGGGTACCCGTTGGGTACTTAGAGCAGCACGCAGGCGACGGTCAGAATGACGGCGCAGACGACGGAGAGCGCGACGATGAGCTTAAGGGCAAACTTGAGCCAGGTCGTCCACTCGATCTTGGCCAGGGCGAGACCGCCCATGATGGCGCCGGAGGTCGGGGTGAACAGGTTCACGACACCGATGGCGGCGGAGAAGATCATGACCATGACCTCGGGTGAGAAGCCAAGCTTAACAGCCAGCGGTCCCATGATGGGCATGGAGACGGTGGCCATACCGGAGGTCGAGGGGATCAGGAAGGACAGGCCGAAGTAGACCAGGAAGCTCATGGGAGCGAAGATCACGCCGGACAGGCCAGCCAGGGCATTGGCGGCAGCGTCGAGGACGAAGACGTCGAGACCGGTGTTAGCCATGAGGACGGAGATACCACGGGCGAGGGCAATGACGAGAACAACGGACATCATGTCGGCAGCGCCGGTGATGAAGGTGTTAACGATCTGCTTCTCGGACAGGCCACCGATGATACCGATCAGGACGGCCATGAGGAAGAACCAGGTGGAAGCCTCGTCGAAGTACCACTGGCCAATGGGCAGGCCGGTGATCAGGGCAGACCAGCCCTGGACGACGGCGTTACCGTCGGCGTCGTAGACAGCGCCAGCGTCGAAGAAGTTGGCGACGCCCTCGTTGAGGTCGGCCAGCGGAATGAAGCCGACGATCATGACGACGAAGGTGAAGGCGAAGGCGATCAGAACACCCTTCTGACGACCGGTGAGCTTGACCTCCTTGTGGACCTCGGAAGCAGCCTTGCCGTGAGCCTCTTCGGCGTCCTTGAGCTCCTGCATCGACAGGATGGTGGAACCCTTGTCAGCCTTGACCTTCTTGGCATAGTTCATCACGAAGACGATGGACATAGCGGTAGTGACAATCCACAGGACGGCACCGAGGCCGATGATGATGGACTGGTTGACCTCAATGCCAACGCCGGTCAGAGCGTCGACGGCAGCGCCGACGGCGAACGGGTTAACCGTGGAGCCGAGGCAGCCGCAGCCAGCGCCGAGCAGGACGGTGGCGGCGCCGACCATGGGGTCGAAGCCAGCAGCCATCATGGTAGCGGCGAGCAGGGCGTAGAAGGGAACGGTCTCCTCGCACATACCATAAGTGGTACCGCCGAGGGAGAAGATGAGCATCAGCACGGGAACGAGCATGATCTCGTTGCCCTTAAGCTTCTGCACCAGGACGGCGATGCCGTTGTCCAGGGCGCCGGTCTCGGTCATCATGCCGAGGAAGCCGCCCAGGATCATAACGAAGAGGCAGACGGGCAGAGCGTCAGCGAAGCCCAGGATCGGGGCGGTGCAGAAATCGCTCAGGCGGGCTGCGGTAACCGCGCCGCCGGACGTGCCGGAGACGATAACGGTAATCACTGCAACAATTGCCAGCAGAGCTAGAAGAATGGTGAACGATGAAGGCATACCGCGCTTTTTCTTAGCGGTCTCAGTCATGGTTCTCATCCCCCCTTCATAAATCATTTAACTTTCTCGCGCGAAGCGGATTTTCCGTGCCGTGCCCACCGCCCGACGCAAGATATTTACCAGACAAAGCCGCTCGGGG
>CABUUE010000268.1 GCA_902494685.1 uncultured Collinsella sp. | reverse complement strand
CTCGGCGCGCGTATCGTAACGGTTTTTGCGTTCGCACGACTTGTAGCGCCAGGCTTCATTGCGCTCGGCGTTCAGGGCGTCGCGGCGCTCGTCTTCGCGCGCAAACAGGTAGCTCATATCGCCGCCGGTGGCAGCGCCCAAAAACTCGCTTTTGGCCTTTGACCAGGCGGCTCGCTTTTTGCTTCCCATCTGCATCGCGCCCCTCTCCAAACGTTGGTATCATTGCTCAATCAAAGTGATACCAATAAACGTGAGGTCGCCGCGTGATGATCAGAAAAACCCTCGATACCGACATTCCCGCCGTCATGGCTATCTATGACGCGGCCCGCGCCTTTATGCGCGCGCATGGCAACGCCACGCAGTGGCCCGAGGGCACGCCTTCTGCCGAGCAGCTGGCTGCCGATATCGTCGCCGGTGGCAGCTATGTGTGCGAAGTCGATGGTCGCGTGGTGGCGACGTTTGCCTTTTTACCGGGCCCGGACGAGTGCTATGACGTAATTGAGGACGGTCAATGGCGTAGCGACACTCCGTACGCCGTGCTGCACCGTGTGGCATCCGACGGCACCGTGCACGGTATCGCGGCCGCGATGTTTGCCTTTGCCAAGGAGCGTGCCGATCACCTGCGCATCGACACACATCAGGACAACCTGCCCATGCAGGGAGCCATTGCCAAGGCCGGGTTTAAGCGCGCCGGTATCGTATATGTGTCGGACGGTACGCCGCGTGTTGCGTTTGACTGGCTGCGCGAGGCGTAAGAGCGACGCCTCATATCAATAATTCATGCGAACGAAACTGGCCCAGGTGGGGTCATTTTCGTTCGCTGTGCTGATTTGCAAGCCGGCTTTCGCAAGGCGCGAACCTACGAAAATCGCCGCGCGGCAACGCGGGGCGATGAGCTCGGTCGGGGGATAGGGCCCGCTTCGCCCGCCGGCCCGTAAATTGTATCATCCAGTGTGGAACGAGGGTGCCCGTTGCCGCGTGCGATGGGCTTGCAATAAGAGGAGAGCCATGTCGAAGCAAGCGGTCGCTGGAATCTTGGCGCATGTCGATGCCGGCAAGACCACGCTGGCCGAGGCCATGCTGTTTAACGCGGGCCGCATTCGCAAGCGCGGCCGCGTTGACGATGGCGACTCGCATCTGGATACGAACGAGATTGAGCGTGAGCGCGGTATCACGATCTTCTCGTCGCAGGCTGTGCTCGACCATGGTGACACCCACGTTATGCTCGTGGACGCTCCCGGCCATGTCGATTTTTCTGCCGAGGCGGAGCGCACGCTGCGTGCCCTGGACTACGCGATTCTGGTGGTAGGCGCCAACGATGGCGTACAGGGGCACACCGAAACCCTGTGGCGCCTGCTTGCGCGCTATGACATCCCGACGTTCATCTTTATCAACAAGATCGATTTGGAGAATCCCGGCCGCGATGTTTTGCTGGCACAACTTGGGCAACGTCTTTCTGAGGGGTGCCTGGATGCCAACGAACTGCTGGCGGGTGGCGCCGTTCAGGAGGACGCTGCTGCGTTGGACGAAGCGGCGCTCGAGGAGTTTCTTGAGGCGGGTGAGCTTTCCTCCGCGACGCTGTCGCGCATGGTTGCTGAGCGCAAGCTCTTTCCCTGCTTTGCCGGCTCGGCGCTCAAGGACCAAGGTGTGGACGAGCTGTTGGATGGTATATGCGCGCTGATGCGCGAACAGGCGTGGCTCCCGGAGTTTGCCGCCCGCGTCTATCGCGTCAGCCGCGGGGACCGCGGCGAGCGCTTGGCTTGGGTTAAAGTGACCGGCGGCACGCTGCATGCCAAACAGGTGATTAACGGACGTTCCGGTGCCGAGGCATGGGAGCAGAAGGTCGATCAGGTACGCATCTATAACGGCGAGAAGTATGAGCTTGCCCAAGAAGTTGCTGCTGGCGGCATTTGTGCCGTGACGGGCCTTGCGCACGTTCGCCCAGGGGACGCTCTGGGCGCGGAACCCGCGTGCGATGCGCCCGTCATTGCGCCGGTCCTCACCTATACGGTGCTTCCGGGCGAACACGATGTCCACGCGGTGTTCAAAGCGCTGACTGAGTTGGCGGACGAAGATCCCATGCTCGGCGTAGGCTGGAACACCCATCTTGAACAAATACATCTGCAGCTTATGGGGGCGGTGCAGCTCGAGGTCGTGCAGCGGGTGTTGGCCGATCGCTTTGGCCTTTCGGTTGCGTTTGAGTCTGGCGGCATTCTCTATAAGGAGACTATTTCGCAGCCGGTCGAGGGCGTGGGCCACTTTGAGCCACTGCGCCACTATGCCGAGGTGCATCTGCGTCTGGAG
>CABUUE010000267.1 GCA_902494685.1 uncultured Collinsella sp. | reverse complement strand
CGTTGGAGAGCACGCACGAAAACGCCGCGAACACAAAGGCGAGAATCGCAAAGGGGCGGCGCATGGCCTCCTCGGAGGCCTCCGCTCCCCCTTCGACCACATACGTCTCGCAGAAGTAGCGCGAGCAGCAACTGATAAGGCCGATGCACACGTTCATGCAGGCGAGGAAGAAAATCGCAAAGACCACGACCGTGCCGACAAGACCAAAGTGCATAGAGGCCGAACGGGCGAGGATGGCGGCGCCGTTGGTGACATCGGGCATAACCGTGCCGAGCTGCATACCGGCAAGTGCCAAGCCGCAATAGATGATGGCCATGAGCACGCCGGCGATCACACCTGAGCGCGAAATTTCAAAAGCGACGCGCCTGTCGTCGGTCACGCCCAGCTCGTGAATGGTCTCGGCGATGATGATGCCGAAGGCGAGCGACGCAAGCAGGTCCATGGTCTGGTAGCCGGTCAAGAAGCCTTGGACCGCAGCGCCGGCATCATAGGGAGCTTGCGGGGCAGCAGCCGGTCCCAGCGGCGAGATCACGGCGGCGCCGACAACGAGCACGATAAGCGCAATGAGCGCAGGGCCCGTAATGCGACCGAGCACGCGCGTGATGACGCCGGGGCGCAGCGTGAGCACAAACGCGACGACGAAGAACCCGATGGCAAACACCAGACGTGCCGTGCCGAGCGAAACACCCTCGGGCAGCAACGGTACCAGCATCTCAAACGCCGTGGAGCTCGTACGCGGAATGGCAAGGCACGGGCCGATGGCCAGATACACTGCCGCGACAAAGAACTCGCCAAACTTGGGATGCACGCGGCCGGCAAGCTCACGCGCCGTGCCGGCAAGCGCCACGGCGATAAAGCCCATGACGGGCAGGCCGATGGCGGCAATCAAAAAGCCAACCATGGCAAGCGGTGTGGCCGTGCCGGCCTGGAGCGACAGCAACGGCGGAATAATGAGGTTGCCGGCACCAAAGAGCATCGAGAACAGGGCGATGCCGACGGTAACGACATGGTCGGAGCGCAGACCGCGCGGTGCAGATGAGGCCATAGACACACCTTTCGGGTCGAAACAAAAAACGGGACGGGCAAATACACCCGTCCCGCAAGTATAAACGGTCTAGCAGCTTTAGCAGGCTAAATCGCACAAAGCGTCGATCGCGGTGTCGACTTCCTCGTCCGTGTTGAAATACCCAAACGAGAAGCGAACGATACCCTGGCGCTCGGTCCCGAGCGCGCGGTGTATGAGCGGAGCGCAATGGGCGCCGGGGCGCGTCGCAATCCCCCACCCTTGCATGAGCGCGTCCGAGATCTCGGCAGAGTCGATATCGCCCACGTTGAGTGAGACGATCGCCGAGCGCGCGGGTTGGTCAAACGCACCGTAGAGCTTAATCCCCGGAATCTCGCGCACACCGACAAGGAAGCGATCGGCGAGCGCACGCTCGTGGGCAGCAATCGCCTCGACCCCACCCTGGGCCTCGATAAAGTCGAGACCAGCGGAAAGGCCGGCGATACCGTGACCGTTGAGCGTGCCCGCCTCAAGGCGCGTGGGCCACTCAAGCGGCTGCAGTGCATCGAAGCTGTGCACGCCCGTGCCGCCCATGGCCCACGGAGCCACGTCAATGCCCTCCGCCACGGCCAGGCCGCCGGTCCCCTGCGGACCCATGAGCCCCTTGTGACCGGTAAAGCACACGACGTCGAGCCCCATGGCATCCATGTCAATCTTCGCCGTGCCGGCAGACTGCGAAGCATCGACGATCACCAGCGCGCCGGCCGTATGCGCGATGGCAGCCACGCGCGAAACGTCGACCGCGTTGCCGGTCACATTGGAGGCGTGCGTCACCACCACGGCACGCGTACCCGGCGTGACAAGCCGCTCGAGTTCGTCGTAGTCGAGCACACCGTTTACGTCACAGCCCGCATGCTCAACGGTCACACCCCGCTCCGCTGCCAGGCGGTTAAGCGGACGCAGCACGGAATTGTGCTCAAGCACCGTCGTGACCACGCGGTCGCCGGGGCGCACCACGCCACAGATGGCGGTGTTGAGCGCCGCCGTGGAGTTGGGCGTAAAACACACATGGTCCGCCCTCGGGCAACCAAAAAGGCGCGCAAGCTTGGCACGGCAAGCGTGAATCGTACGAGCGGCATCGAGGGCACCCGACGTGGCGCCGCGCCCGGCATTGCCGAGCGAGCACATCGCCTGCGTCACGGCATCGATGACCGTCTGCGGCTTGTGCATGGTCGTCGCCGCGTTATCCAGGTAGATCATCGCACGACCTCCCACATATCAATCACGGTATAGCCCTCGGTGG
>CABUUE010000266.1 GCA_902494685.1 uncultured Collinsella sp. | reverse complement strand
GAGGTCGCCATCATCCCGAGCCTTGCTATCCATATGAACCGTGGCGTCAACGAGAGCTTTGCTCCCAACCGAGCCGTCGACCTGTGCCCGCTCATCAGCGCCGGCGAACTCAAGCAGGGAGATTTTGACGCCCTGATCGCCGACGAGCTGGACGTTGAGCCCGAGCAGATCCTGGGCCGCGACCTGTTCCTGGTCAACCGACAGGATGCGCGTATTTGGGGCTGGGCCGATGAGTTTATCTCGACGCCCAAGCTTGACGACCTGGCCTGCGCCTACACTTCGCTGCAGGCATTTTTGGGTGCCGAGAACGCGCACGACGTTTCGGTTTTCTGCTGCTTTGATAACGAGGAGGTTGGCTCCGAGACCAAGCAGGGCGCCATGTCGACCTTCTTGGCCGACGCGCTGCGCCGCATCAACGGATCGCTGGGCTTTGACGACGAGTCGTACCATCGCGCCCTTGCCGCCTCGATGCTTGTAAGCTGCGACAATGCACATGCCGTGCACCCCAACCACGCCGAGAAGTGCGATGCACGCAACCAGGTTGTGCTCAACGGCGGCATCGTTATCAAGGAAGCCGCCAACCAGCACTACTGCACCGATGCCTTTAGCCGCGCGGTGTTCCAGGCCATCTGCGATGACGCCGACGTGCCCACGCAGGCCTTCGCCAACAAGAGCGATATGGCGGGTGGCTCCACGCTCGGTAACCTGTCGAACATGCAGGCGAGCATGCACGCCGTGGACGTGGGCCTGCCGCAGCTGGCCATGCACTCAAGCTACGAGACCGGCGGCGTACGCGACGTGATGTACGCCATCCGCGCCCTCACCGCTTTCTACGAGCGCAACCTAACCATCAACGGCGCCGAAAGCGTGGAGCTGTAAATGCAGGCCGAAGACATGAAGGCCGAGCGCAAGCTTGAGCTCATCGATCAGGGTTCGCAGCTGTTCGCCACTGCTTGCCGCGATTCAGGGGTCGACGTGTCCAAGGCGCGACCAACGAGTGCTGAAGAACTCAAGCGCAACGCCTATTCGGACCGCTACGGCGAAGAGACGAACTGGCTCTAATAAGCGGAGTGTCGAAAACACTAGATGTATGTCTGAGATCATTTTGGCAAGAGTGTCGCAGACAGAACTACCGGTATGGCGCAAGCCAACTTGACCCCATTGCACCAAAAAGGAAATGCCGCAGGTTGAACAAAAGTCAGCGAGAGCCCGTCTGGGCGAGCAAGGTGCCTTGAAAGAGGAGGGCATTGGCCTTCTGGCCATGCCCGACGATTGAAAGGCAGATTGCCGTCCAGACGGGGTCGCAGCGTCGAGTGTTCCGCCGTTCGTTAGAACGGCGGAACCCTAATGTTCGATCCAGCAGCGCAGGGTCTCGCCCGCCTGCAGGTGACGCAGATTCTCCGCGGCGATGTCGACCACGTTGCTGAGCGTGGCTGCCAGGTGGAACCAACCGGAGACGTGCGGCGTGATGAGCATGTTGGGCGCATCCCACAGGGGGCTTGCCTCAGGCAGCGGCTCGGGGTCGGTGACGTCGACCGCGGCACCGGCAAGGTGTCCGGACTCAAGAGCGGCAACCAGATCGTCGGCAACAACAAGGTCACCGCGGCCGCCATTGGCAAAGAAGGCGCCCGGTTTCATCGCGGCGAAGAACTCGGCGTTCGCCAGGCCGCGGGTCTCGGGTGTGCTGGGCATAAAGGCTGCGACGACGTCGGCCTCGGCTAGGCGCTCGGGCAGGGCGTCCATGCTGTCCATGTCCTCAAACACAATGGGGTAGACGAGCGGATGGCGCTTGATGCCGCGGACGTGCGCGCCCATGCTGCGGCAGAGCGTGGCAAAGTGGCCGCCGATATCGCCCGCGCCCAGCACCAGCACATTGGCGTTTTTGAGCGAGGCGACCGGCCCCAAATCCTCCCAGCGATGCTCGCGCTGCAAGTCGTGATAGCCGGGCAGGCGCTTCATCATGGAAAGGACCATGGCAAACATGTGCTCGCTTACGGCCTGGCCATAGGCGCCCACCGAGCAAGACAGTTTGGCTCCAGCCGGCACGGTGCCGGCGGTAAGGTAGTCGTCATAGCCGGCGGTCTGCAATTGCAACAGCTGGAGATGCTCGCATGCCGTGAGCATGTCGGGGCCGATGTTGCCCAAGATCACGTCGGCATCGGCGACCTGCTCGCGCGTGGCTGCGTCGGAGCTCGTGTAGATAAAGTCCTCGCCCGGAGCGCTCGACTCAAGAATTGCGCGATGGCGGTCGTTGACGGGCAGCAAAACCAGGATGTTCACAAGCAGTCCTCTCCGCTCGACCTGCCAAAAAGGGACAGG
>CABUUE010000265.1 GCA_902494685.1 uncultured Collinsella sp. | reverse complement strand
GGCGCCGGTTCGGGCAAGACCTTTACCCTCACGCGCCGCATCGTCTACGCGCTCTCGCCCGAATCCGGTCCGTTCGTCGAGCATCTGGACCAGGTGCTCGCCATCACCTTTACCAAGGATGCCGCGGCCGAGATCCGTGACCGCGTGCGCCGTGCGCTTATCGACGAGGGCATGGACGAGGAGGCCCTGACCGTCGACGACGCGTGGATCTCGACCATTCACGGCATGTGCTCGCGTATCCTGCGCGCACACGCGCTGGAGCTGGGCATCGACCCCGAGTTCACGGTGCTCACCGATACCGACGAGCTTATGGACCAGGCTGTTGAGCATGTGCTGGCTCGCGCGACGGCGCACGATGCCGCTCCCGAGCTCGCGGCATCGCTCAAGGCCCTCTACGCCTGGTATCCCATGGCGGGCGAGGGCGGTTCCTTTGGCGCCGGCACGACCATCAAGGGTCTGGTGCGCGAGCTGCTGGAGCTCTCGAGCCAGCTGCCGGGCGGTATGGACGACGTGCGCGTGGCACGCGGCCAGGCCGATACCTCGGCCCTTGCCGATGCCTATCGCGCGGCTCTGGGCGCAAGCAAGGCCGCGACCGAGAAGGCGCAAATGGCGCTCGATGCCATCGACGCGTTCGAGGCGAGCAGCAAGACCATGGCCGATGCGGCGCGACTCATGATGTCGTGCACCATGCCGCGCGCGAGCAAGGCATTCCCTAAGGAGCAGGTCGAGCTGCTCAAGGCCGAGGCCGCCGATGCGTTTATCAGTATCGTGCTTGCCTGCGGTGGCCCGGCGCTCGATGCGCTGGTGGGCCTGGCCCGTTCCGTGGAGGTCGAGTATCGCGCACTGAAGGCCGCCCAGTCCGCCCTCGATAATAACGACCTGCTGCGTATGGCCTACGAGGCCCTGCGCGATTACCCTGCCATCCGTGCTGCGTACGAGGGCCGCTTTAAGATGGTCATGATCGACGAGTTCCAGGATACCGACCAGATGCAGGTCGATCTGATCCGTTACCTGACGGGTGCGGGGGAGCGCGCGCTGTGCACCGTGGGCGATGCACAGCAGTCCATCTATCGCTTCCGCGGCGCCGAGGTCGAGGTGTTCCGTCGCCAGGAGCGCAAGGTGGGCTCGTCTGCCGCGCCCGAGGCGACCACCGTGGCCGACGCCCCTGCTGGCCAGCTCGTCAAACTCGTGCGCAACTTCCGCAGCCATGACGAGGTGCTGCGTTACGTGGCACGCGTCTTCGATGGCGATGACGGCGGCCTGATGCAGGGCTTTTTGGATCTTGAGGCGAGCGACGGCCGCAAAGACACGCTGGTGGCAGACGCCTCGCGTCGCCAGGCCCTCTTTGTTGCCGGCGGCAGTACACAGGAGCGCACGCAGGCCAAGGCCCGTGCGATCGCCGAGCGATTCCGCGCGCTTGCCGATGCCGGCCAGCCCCAGGGCGGCATGGTGTTGCTGCTGGGCCGCATGACCAACGCAGACGTCTACGCCCAGGCTTTCCGCGACCAGGGGCTCGACTGCGTCATCGCGGGCGGCTCGGTCTTTGCCCAAGCAGCCGAGGTGCAGACGGTGCGCGCCCTGGTTTGTGCGCTCGCCAATCCGGCCGATACGGCGCAGGGCCTTATGCCGCTGCTCGCCTCGCCGATGTTTGCGCTCGGCGCCCAGGAGTTCCTGGCGCTGGCGACCAGGCTCGATAGCGAGACGGGGGAGACCTCGCGCCGGAATATCGACGCGGGCATCATGAGTGATTTCGACGTGCCGGGTTTGCAAGACTTGCCGCTGGTGACGCGCGCCCGCGAGGTGCTGCGGTATGCGCTTCGTCGCGTGGGCCGTGATTCGTTCGCCGCCATCGCGCGCGACGTGGTCAACGCCTCCGGCTGGTTTGTGCGTCTGGCACAGCGTGGCCCCGAGGGCAAGGCCATTGCCGCCAACGTGCTCAAGGCGCTCGACGCCGTGGCCGAGGCGGAGGCCGAGTTCGGCAACTCGCCGCGTTCCATCGCGCTGGCCTTCGACCGCTTCTTGGCGGGCAAGGAAGCCCCGGGTGCCCTCAACGAGGAGGGCGACGGCGCGGTGCGCATCATGACGGTGCACGCCTCCAAGGGTCTGGAATATCCGGTCGTGGCGGTCGCCGAGTGCTTTGGCGTGCGTAAGTCCTCGGGCGCGGCACAGATGGGTCGCGTCGAGGGTGGAGCGCAGGTCGTAGCGCTGCCGGCACGCTTCGATGGCGTCAAGCTTGCGGACGGAACCTTTGTGAAGGGCGACGACGTCAAAAAGCAGTTTGAGCATGCGTTTAAGGGCAAGGGCACGTCGCTGTGGCTGCCGCCGGAGCTCATGGAGGATGT
>CABUUE010000264.1 GCA_902494685.1 uncultured Collinsella sp. | reverse complement strand
GGCTCCGCATCGGCAGCAACGGCCACGGACGGATAGCTCACCAGCTGCTCGATATCAGCGACGACATCCTCCCAGACCTCGTCGACATACTCAGCGACGCTCTGCTCCACCTGATTCATGGACGACCTCCTTACCAATGAGCGACGGGTACGCCCGCCCCTCACATTATGTCTATTAGATAGCGAAAAGTTTAGCAAGCTCGGCCACCGAGTGCACCACCGCATCGGCGCCCGCGGCCTCGTGCTCCCCCGGCGCTGCCGCGCCCGAATAAATGCCGATGCACGGCACGTCCATCGCGTGCGCGCCCTCCACATCGTTAAAGCGATCGCCGATCATCACGGCATCGTCGGCCGTCGCGCCGAGCGCCGCCAGGGCATCGCGGACCGAATCGGCCTTGGTCTCGCGTCCCTGCGGCGGATTCATGCCAACCACCGCCTCAAACTGAGAAAGCCCGAGCTCACGCACCATATCGACGCACTTCGCCTCCATGCGCGACGTCGCCACGGCCATACGCTTGCCCTGAGCGGCCAACCCATCCAGCAGCGCGGGGATCCCATCGAACACGGGATACTCTTCCGGTCCCAGCTCATCAAAAAAGGCACGGTACTCGTCAGCCACCACAAGCGACTCCTCGCGGGAGAAGCCATAAAAGTCGTGAAAACTTTTCCACAGGGGCGGCCCGATCATGCGACGCAGGTCACCCATCTGCGCCTCCGAAAACCCGCGTGCAGCCAGCGTCTTGCGCGTCGAGGTCATCACCGCCCGACCCGTATCGGCCACCGTGCCATCAAAATCAAACAGCACGACCGGCCGCTTGCATATCTCCAGCGCCTCCATCGGCATCCCTCTTCCCCAGTTGACGATTTCCACACCGACACTTCAAACTGTTGACTATTCAACAATTTAACCTAGCAATGTAGAGCAACTCCACTATACTTGTCGCACTTTGCTCTCAGAAGGCGGCGCCGTCGCGCCCCAACGAAAGGTGCAATTATGTCTTTTGCCATCATAACCGACTCCACGTCGGACATCTCCCCCGCCCGCGCCCAAGAGCTCGGCATTTACGTGATTCCGCTGCATGTGATTATCGAGGGCGAGGACCTGCTCGACCAGGTGCAGATTACCGCCGAGGAATACGTCGCCCGCATGGCCGGCTCCGAGCAGCTGCCACACACCTCGCAGCCGAGCGCCGGCGAGTTCAAGGCACTCTTTGACCGCGTGCGCGCCGACGGCCACGATAGCGCCATCTTTATCTCGCTGTGCAGCGAATGGTCCGCCTGCTATTCCAACGCATGCCTGGTCGCCGAGACCCACGAGCTCGACGTGCGCTGCATCGATTCGCGCACTGGCTCGGGCGCCGAGGGCTTGCTGGTGGAGTACGCGCGGGCCATGCGCGAAGATGGCCGCAGCCTGAACGAGACCGAGGCGCAGATCCGCGCGACGCTGCCCGACGCCCACCTGCTGCTGATTCCCCGCACGCTCGAGAACCTCGTTAAGAACGGCCGCGCGCCCAAGCTCGCCGGCCAGCTCACGCAGATGCTCAACATTCGCCTGGCCGTTTCGCCGGAGTGGCAGTCGGGCGAGATCAAGGCCATCAAGAAGGGTCGCGGCGCCAAGCGCATCGTCGCCAACACCATGGCAGATTGCCTCGCGTTTTTGGACGAGCATCCGGGCTCAAGCGTGCGTGTGCTCACGACCGGCGCCGCCGAGGAGCAGGAGCTTGTCAACGAGGCACTCGCGGGCCAGGATTACGTAGACGCCGGCACCGGCCCCATCGGCTGCACCATCGCCACCCATGTAGGCGTCGACGCCATCGCCATCAGCTACTGCCCCCGCTACCAGCCCATCCACTAGGGGCACCTTTACCACTTGCGGTGGAATAGGGACTGTTTTTGACTCATCAGCCGCAAATCAATCCTTATTCCACCGCAACTTAGAAGCAGTTCATTTGGGACGGGGCTAAAAAGACTGGTATCAAATGTTTCAGACCAGTCTTTTTAGCCCCGTCCCATTTTACCTACCCTACATCAGCCCGCTCAGGGCGATGTCGACGGCCTCGTTGAGGTCGTCAGTAATGTGTACCAAATCCGGATCGAGCGGGCTGATCATACCGGCGCTCATCACCGGGCCGTTGAGCCAGTCGAACAGGCCCTGCCAGTACTCGCTGCCCACCAGCACGAGCGGCATGCGCTTGACCTTGTGCGTTTGCACCAGCGTGAGCACCTCGAACATCTCGTCGAGCGTACCAAAACCTCCGGGAAACACGATGGCTCCTGAGCTGTATTTGACGAACATGGTCTTGCGCACAAAGAAGTAACGGAAGTCCATGCCGAGGTTCACGTATTTATTGAGCCCATGCTCGTGCGGCAATTCAAT
>CABUUE010000263.1 GCA_902494685.1 uncultured Collinsella sp. | reverse complement strand
GCGTCATAGCCGCGGGCGCTGCTGTACATGAGGCCGCAGCCTAGGGCGAGCGCTCCGCAAAGCCAGCGGTTGAGCTGGTAGGAGGCAAAGGACGTCTTCTCGTCGATATCCGAGACCTGGAAATTGCGCACGCCGTAGTTGCACGCGATCATGATGAGCGTGCCGGTGACAAAGGCGATGGAGAATTTGCCTGCTTCTTCTGCGCCCACGAGCTGCGTAGACACGATGGTGAGCAGCGGAAACGCCAAGCCCCACACGGCGGTGCCGAGGGTGTTCCAAAGATAGTCGCGACTGGTGGCGTGCTCCTCGTATTCCGCTTCCTGCATGGAGAAGCCGCCGCCGTAGACGGCGCCGAGCAGACGGTTCCACCAAGCGTTGACCATGCGGCGAACGGGGCCGGGCTCCCGATCGCGTTCGCGCCGGCGACGTGTGGCTTGGCCGCTATTGGGCCCGCCGGCGTTGCGCTGGCTCAGCTCCTGGATGCGAGCGAGCTCCTCGGCGGTGTGCGAGGCCGGGAACAGGCCGTTCTCGATGCGACCGCCCTGGCTGGGTGCCCCGCCCGATACGGTGGGGTCGGCGACGCCGTTGCGGCGGGCGATGGCGCGGCGAATGCTATCGAGGGGCGTGATGCTCAAAGCGGGGTCCTTTCTATTGCTGCGTTCTAGTATAGACGCGGCGGTGTTCGCTCGTGTTTTTGAACGAGTTGTTCAATATTTTCGGGGGGCGGCAGTAAATTGTCGGTAAACGTGCGGTATTCTGTTGAAGTTTTGTGACCCCCCGATGCCGCCCTCGCGGTACCAAGGAGCTTTTACCCATGGACGTCGCCGCATTTTTGCTGGCTCTTGTGCCGATTATTTGGCTTGTCGTGATGCTGCTGTGCTTTAAGTGGCCCGCCTGGAAAGCCGCTATCGGATCGTTTGTCCTTTCGTGCGTGCTTGCCTTCGCATGGTGGCATCTGCCGGCAGCGCAGATCGCGACCGCCTCGCTCGAAGGCTTTTTGATGGCTCTGTGGCCCATCGTCCTGGTGATCATCGCCGCGGTGTTCACGTATAACCTGTGCGTTCGCACGGGCGCCATGGACGTGATCGGCAGCATGATCACCTCCATCAGCAGCGACCGCCGTCTGCTGGCGCTGCTCGTGGCTTGGTGCTTTGGTGGCTTTATGGAGGGCATGGCCGGCTTCGGTACCGCTGTCGCCATTCCCGCCGGCATGCTCGCGGGCCTGGGCTTTGAGGCCGTGCCTGCCGTGCTCATCTGCCTGCTGGCCAACGGCGTGCCCACGCCCTACGGCTCCATCGGCATCCCCACGGTGTCCGTTGCCGACCTGGTGGGTCTGGATTCCCTGCACCTGGCGACCGTTCAGCTGGTGCAGCTCGCACCGTTCTTTGTGGTGATGCCGCTATTTATTGTGCTGGTTGCGGGCCGTGTTGCCGATGACCAGGGCAATGCCGCGAGTGTGGGCGAGCGCCTGCACGGTGTTGCCGGCGTGGCGTTGCTCTCCGGCGTGTCGTTTGTCGGCGCGGCTCTGGTCGTTGCCATGTTTGTGGGCCCCGAGCTGGCCGTGGTCGTAGGATCCATCGTTTCGCTCGCGCTGACCGCCGCGCTTGCCATGCGTGCCGAGAAGTCGGGGCATTTGGACGCACGCTTCCATATGAATATCGAGGCCGGCGAACAGCTCACCGTTAAATCGGCGCTTTCGGCCTGGTCGTGCTTCATTCTGATTTTTGTACTGCTGCTGGGTACGTCCAACCTGGTGCCCGCCGTGCATGCCGCGCTTGCGCCGTTTGCGAGCCATGTGCAGGTGTATTGCGGTGAGAATCCCGGTATGCTTACGTTTTCGTGGATCAACACGCCAGGCGTCTGGATTTTCCTGGCGGCGTTTGTCGGCGGTGCCATTCAGGGTGCTTCGCCACGCATGATGGGCGAGGTGCTGGCCGCGACTGTGAAGCAGATGATGCCGACGGTGATCACGATGCTTTCGGTGCTGGGCTGTGCCAAGGTGATGGGCTATGCGGGCATGATCTCTTCGATCAGCGCGTTCTGCATCGCCGTCGCCGGTGGGCTGTACCCGATTCTGGCTCCGTGGATCGGCGCAGTCGGTGCGTTTGTGACCGGCTCGGGCACGTCCTCGGGCATGCTGTTTGGCCCCATTCAGAGCCAGGCTGCCACTGCGCTGGGTGTGAGCGACTACTGGATGGTCGCGTTGAACGCCCTGGGCGTCGCCGCCGGTAAGATGATCTCGCCGCAGACCCTCGCCATTGGTCTTGCCGCCGTGCTCGTGCGCGGTAAGGATGCCGAACTCCTGGGCGCCGTCCTGCCCTACGCCGCCGGCATGCTGGTCCTGATGAGCGCCATAGCCATGCTCGGCCAAGGCCTGCCGCTGTAGTCG
>CABUUE010000262.1 GCA_902494685.1 uncultured Collinsella sp. | reverse complement strand
TGTGAGCCGTCGCGCTACCATCGCCGCGGATATCGTGTCCGTGCGCGAAGACGGTACGAAGGATGTCGTGCGCACCTTCGCCCTCAACGACATGGCGCTTACGCGCGGCCCTCTGTCCGATATGGTCGAGTTTGACATCACGGTGTCCGGCCACCATATCGACCGCCTACGCGGTGACGGTGTCGTCGTTTCGACGGCGACTGGTTCTACGGGTTACGCGCTCAGTGCCGGTGGCCCCATCGTGAGCCCCGATTACACGGGCATGGTCTGCGTACCCATTGCGCCGCACACCATTCAGGCCCGTGCCTTCCTGACTTCGCCGAGTGATGTCGTCGAGATCTTTATGTCTGATGACCGTCCGAGCGTTCCGGCGATTGCTATCGATGGACAGTTTATTACCTGCGATGGCACCGTTGAGAGCGTGGCTGTGCGCCGCGGGCCCGGAGATGTGCTGCTGCTCGATTACGGCCCCGAGAGCTTCTATAACTCGGTGAGCCGCGTATTCTACGGAGTCCGTCATGATCGATGAGCTGCAGGTTTCTAACATTGCACTCATACGCGAGGCGACGCTGGTGCCGAGTGCCGGCCTGACTGTCCTGACCGGCGAGACCGGTGCCGGCAAGACCGCGCTGCTCTCGGCCCTCAAGCTTATTTTGGGCGAGCGCGCGGATTCGTCGACGGTGCGCGAGGGCGAGGCGCTGGCGAGCGTCGAGGCGCGCCTGTTTGACGGGCCGCACGACACGGAAGGCTTCACGGTCCAGCGCAGCCTTTCTGCCGAGGGTCGCAGCCGCGTGAAGATTGACGGCCGCATTGCCAGTGTGCGCGAGCTTTCGGAGCGTGTTGGCGTGATGATGGATCTGTGTGGCCAGCACGAGCACCAGCGCCTCCTCGACCCGGCGCATCACGTTGCGATGGTCGATGCCTGGGCAGGGCGCCCGGCACTCGAGGCGCTCGAGCACTACCGTGCTTGCTTTAAAGCCTCGCGCGCGGCTGCCAAGGAGGTTCGACGTGTCGAAGAGGCCTCGCGTGCGCAGGGGAGCCGCGTCGAGGAGGCGCGCTTTGCCCTCGAGCGCATCGGCGAGGTCGACCCCAAGCCGGGCGAGTATGAGGAACTCGAGGAACTGCTGCCGCGCTCCGAACATGCCGAGGTACTGGTTGCCACAGCTAACGATGCCCATGCATCGCTTGCCTCTGAAGGGGGAGCGCTTGATGCCGTGAACAGCGCCGTGGCAGAGCTTTCCCGAATGGCTACCGTCGATCGCAAACTGGGCGACATTGCCGATGCGCTTTCGGATGCCTGTATCTCCCTTGAGGATTGCGCGAACGAGCTTCGTGCCTATCGTGATGGCGTCGCCTTCGACCCGCGCGAGCTCGCTCGCATGCGTGAGCGGTATTCCGACCTCAAGGGCCTGTTGCGTCAGTGGGGTCCCACTATGGACGATGTTTTCGCCATGCGCGATCGCTCGCAAGAACTGCTGTCCCTGGTCGATGATGGCGATGAGCAGATCAAAAAGGCGCGTGAGGCACTCGGGAGCGCCGAGCGCGAGTTGTTTGCCGCTGCCAAGGCACTTAAGCGCGCGCGGAATACCGCAGCCCCGCGCTTTTGCCACGAGGTCGGCCGTCAGATGGCACGCCTGGAGATGGGTGGCGCCGAGCTCGTCTGGGAGTCGCGCGATCTTCCGCGTGCTGAGTGGACGCCCGTTGGTCCTTCGAGCTACGAGCTGCTATACCGCAGCGGTGCCGGTTTGACGCCGCGCCCCCTGCGTCGAATTGCGTCGGGCGGCGAGCTCAGCCGCGTCATGTTGGCAAGCAAGGTTGTCCTCGGTAACGCGGACGGTGTCGATACGCTGGTGTTTGACGAGGTCGATGCAGGTGTCGGCGGCTCTACCGCACGTGCCCTCGCGAGCGTGCTGGCAGATCTCGCCGCTACGCATCAGGTGATTGTCGTAACCCACTTGGCGCAGGTCGCCGTCATGGCTGACAAGCATTATGTTGTCAGCAAGGAACCGGGCGATGTTCCCCAGACGCATTTGGACGAGGTAACCGGCGAAGCGCGTACCGCCGAGATCGCCCGCATGTTGAGCGGCGATCAATCGGAGGCAAGCTTGGCCCACGCCAAGCAGATGCTCGAAGAAGCTCGAGGTTAGGTCGTATCAGCGGTGTTGGTGGGACAAAATAGACTGAAATTTTTGTCCCACTACGCGTTTTACTCAACGACCTTGTCCGGCTGGATGAGCTCCTCGTAGTAGCTGATATGCTCGCGCGCGTCTTCAATCTCGGGCAGCAGGAAGTTGTAGATGACTTCGATGATCATCGTGGCGCTGATCTTGGAGAACGCAAAGTCGCCTGTCGTCAGCAGCGCTTCGTGGTTGACGGTATTAAAAGTGTAGTCTGCCAGGCGC
>CABUUE010000261.1 GCA_902494685.1 uncultured Collinsella sp. | reverse complement strand
TCGTTGCGCTCGAGAATCTCGTGCGCGATGCGGGTCATCGCTCGATTGACGGCGGTCTCGTCCATGATGACCGCCTTGGGGGAAGTCGTGCCCATCGATCTCCTTCCTCACATGTCTTGACTGCTGACACAGTCAAAAAAATAGATGCCCGACCGCTCAAAGCGGACCAGACACCCACAGGAAGGGCTGCTCTTTGGCAGCAATGTAATTCCATGTGGGTATCTCGTACCCCTTTAATGGTCAAGGGATAGTGTAGCCAACCTCGAGCTTAATTGCGAGCATAAATACAGAGCAATCCGTAAACGGAGCCCAATGCTCCATAAACCTATATATATTTGTGGGACGAGCTTGAAAACGCACGCACGAGCTGGCATAATCCCCTCTGCTGCACGCAAATCGGATCTACGTCCAGGGCCGTGGCGTGAGCACTATCGCCAAAAGAGGAATATCTCTGTGTAGATTACGCACAGGGAGCTGCTTCTGTGCTATAGTTCAGGCTTGTTTGTTAACGCGACATGTTCGTTTGTCGCCCAAGGAGGGTCAGTTATGTCCAAAATTTGCGAAGTTTGCGGTAAGCACCCCGTTGCCGGTCGCTCCATCAGCCACTCTCACCGCGTCACCAACCGTAAGTTCCGCCCCAACATCCAGCGCGTCTACGTCGTCGTCGATGGTCACCGTCGCAAGATGAACGTTTGCTCCACCTGCCTCAAGTCCGGCAAGGTTGCGCGCTCCTAAATAAGGTCTTACCAACAAGTACCTCGGACTCTCCGGGTCAAAGACCTCGCGTTCATATAGAACTTACCAAAGGCGCCCTCCCCTACGTAGGGCGCCTTTTTGCACTCATTGGGGACAGACTTACATGAGTGTTTTCACGCATTGGGGACAGACGTAACGCATGCCAGCAGCGGTTCGGCCCCTGCCTCACGCCGCCTCGTTCCAGCCCGCGGTGGCCTTGGTTACGCTTGTAGCGCCGATGCCGGTGATACGGGCAATTTGCTTGACCGTGAGATGTGCCCGCCTAAGCCTCAGCAGACACGCATCACGATCGGGGCGTGGCAGGGCCTTGAGCAGCGCAGGATCTATGCTCGGAAGGACTTCGCGCGCAACGGAAAGAGCATCCTCATCGAGGATCCGTCGGCGTGGAAGAATCTCAACTGACCAGATCCGCCCGGCAACTTCCTTAAGATGCTCACAATAGCGACGAGACCCCCCGACAATATCGAGCATAGGGGCCACGTCACAGATGTCAAAGGGATCGTAGCCCAGCTGGTATGCCCTAAAGCTTGACCAGCGGTATGCTTCGAGAGAGTCGATCGCACCTTTCACAGGATTGAGATGGATATAATCGAGTAGCTGCACCGCCTGTGTGTCCGACTCAACCGCAACACGCGAATAGCGATTGTCAAACAGATGGCCCGTTCTTCCCGTTTTCCCATTGAAATACTTAGCATACGCCGTCAGTGCGCACTGCATTGCCTTTGAAAGGTTGTCATATGGGTCATCAACCATCAAATGGAAGTGGTTGTCCATAAGGCACCAAGCCAACACTGCCACTTTATGGCGTGCAAACCTGTCCGAGATGTCCGATAAGAAACGATATCGGTCAGAGTCATCTTCAAAAATAATCTGTTTGGAGTTGCCACGGTCAAAGACGTGGTAATAGCCGGTGAGCGAAACGGCGCGGGCGCATCGGGGCATAATCTCTCCTTTCAAAAACTGAACAGGCAACACCTAAAAGGAGAGAAGGAACGCGAAATGCTGAGCCTGTGATCTATTTATATCCAATGAGCGGCAAAAAAGGCCCAGAACGGCAAAATGGCAAAACGATGTCTGTCCCAAATGAGTATAAGCACTCATGTAAGCCTGTCCCCAATGAGCGGGGCGGTGGAGCAGGCAAGTAGTTTTAGTTAAAACGTTTCAGTTTATTGAAGCGTTTTAGTTTGTCTTTTACGGGAATCTGACCGTTCACCGATTTATTTCTTGCTATCATGCATCTTGTAGGGTAAATCTCCGATCGCAAGGAGACACAAATGGTGAAAAAGTCACCGGAAAACACTACTCCCGCAATTGTGGACAACGTAGAGGCGCTTGAGGCTAAGCTCGCTCAGATGCGAGAGGCCCAGGCGCTTTTTGCTACGTACACGCAGGAGCAGGTCGACAAGATCTTCTATGAGGCCGCCATGGCCGCCAACAAGGCTCGTATCCCGTTGGCGAAGATGGCCATCGAGGAGACCGGCCGCGGCGTTCTTGAGGACAAGGTCATCAAGAACCACTACGCCGCAGAGTACATCTACAACGCTTACAAGAACACCAAGACCTGTGGTGTCCTGGAGCGCGACGAGGCTTACGGCATCACCAAGATCGCCGAGCCCATCGGCATCGTGGGCGCCGTCATCCCGACGACCAACC
>CABUUE010000260.1 GCA_902494685.1 uncultured Collinsella sp. | reverse complement strand
TGCGGATGACCTGACGCGCGCGTTTGCCCAGGCTGATGAGCTGGCCCAGGAGCTTGTCGAGTTGGTTTCCGAGGACGTTCGTGCCTACAGGCGGGTGTCCGCGGCGTACGGTATTCCGCGTGACGATCCGGCTCGAGCGACCGCGATTCAGGATGCGCTGCCTGTGGCCGCTATGCCGCCGTATCGCATTATGGATGCCTGCGGGCGTGCGCTGGTGCTGCTCGAGGACATGGCCGACAAGGGTTCGCGTCAGCTGCTGTCCGATGTGGCGTGCGGCGCCGTGTTCTGCCGTGCCGCTATGCAGGGCGCGAGCTTGACGCTCTTTGCGAACACCACGTCTATGAAAGATCGCGCTCGTGCTGAGGAGCTCGAGACGGCGTGTGATGAGTTGCTCGACACATGGTTGCCGCGCGCCGATGCGCTGGCGCGCCGCGCCTCCGACGCTGCAAGGAAGAGAGGATAGCCATGGCTGAACTGCTGAAGGGTGCTCCCGTTGCTCGCGCTTTGACCGAGGAACTTGCTGCTCGCTGTGCAGCCCTGCGCGAACGTGGCGTTGTGCCGACGCTGGCCATTGTTCGTGTGGGCGAGCGCGAGGACGACCTGTCCTACGAGCGCGGTGCCCTCAAGCGCTGCGAGAAGGTTGGCATTGAGGCTCGCCGCGTTTTGCTTTCTGCCGATGTTTCGCAGGACGAGCTGTTGGCGGCCATCGAGGACATCAATACCGATTCGGCTGTTCATGGCTGTCTGATGTTCCGCCCGCTGCCCGCCGGCCTTGACGAGAACGCCGTCGCCGCAGCGCTCGATCCCGCCAAGGATGTTGACTCCATGACGCCGGCCGCGCTGCTTACCACGCTTTCGGGTCGTGGCGAGGGCTTTGCTCCCTGCACGGCCGAGGCCGTGTTGGCGTTGCTGGACCATTACAGTGTTGAGCTGGATGGGGCCAAGGTTGCGGTCGTCGGTCGGTCTCTGGTGATTGGTCGTCCCGTTGCCGCCATGCTTACGGCGCGCAATGCGACCGTGACGACGTGCCATACGCATACGCGCGACCTTGCTGCCGAGTGCCGTGCTGCCGACATTGTGGTTGCCGCCGTTGGACGCGCACGCACGATTGCCGCGGATGCGGTCCGCGAGGACCAGACGATCATTGATGTGGGCATTAACTGGGATGAGGACGCTGGCAAGCTGGTCGGGGACATCGATTTTGATGCTGCGGAGCCGGTCGTTAACGCCATCACGCCCGTGCCGGGCGGCGTGGGGGCTGTGACCACCGCGATTCTCGCCAAACACGTGATTGAGGCGGCGGAGCGCGCATCAAAATAGGCGTTTTGGGCTGTTTGAGGGGGTTAGCTATATACCACGTGGTCAAACAATGCCAAATATGAGTACTGTTGCCAAGATAGTCACATATGTCTTACGTCTTTTTGGCTTCCTAACGGTATCCATTATCGTTAGGAAGCCTATTTTATTGAACTTATGGGGAATAACGTTGTCTTGCTTTTGGGCAAATGGGGATTTTCGGCACTCGTTCCAGGGAAATTTGCTGCCACTAAATTGGTGACAGTACTCATATTTGGCATTTTTTGACCACAAGGGCTGCCGAGGCCGTGGTTTCGCCCTTTTTGCGCCGAAGCGATACACTGTTGCCGTTTGATTTCTTCGCTCAAGGAGGATGCGCATGCCGTGCACAACGATTTTGGTTGGTAAGAACGCGAGCTACGACGGGTCGACGCTGGTCGCCCGCAACGAGGACTCGTCCAACGGGGTGTTTGAGCCCAAACGTATGCGCGTTGTGCATCCCGACGATCAGCCGCGCGTCTACACGAGCGTCCTGAGCCACCTGACCATTGAGCTGCCCGACAACCCCATGCGCTACACGAGCGTTCCCGACGTCATTCCCGGCCACGGCATCTGGGCCGAGGCCGGTTTCAACGAGCTCAACGTTGGCATGTCCGCAACCGAGACGCTCACCACCAACGAGCGCGTTCGCGGCGCCGATCCGCTTGTGGACTACGTGCCCGCCAAGGGCAACGAGGGTGAGGACGGCTATGTGCCGGCGCAGCCCGGTGGCTTGGGCGAGGAGGACATGGTGACCCTGGTGCTGCCGTATGCCAAGTCCGCCCGCGACGGCGTGCGTATTCTGGGCGAGCTGCTCGAGCGCTACGGCACCTACGAGAACAACGGCATCGCCTTTAGCGACGTGGACGAGATCTGGTGGCTCGAGACCATCGGCGGTCACCACTGGATCGCCAGGCGCGTGCCTGACGACGCCTATGTGACCATGCCCAACCAGCTGGGCATCGACAGCTTTGACCTGGACGACGCCGAGGGCGACCAGGCCGACCACATGTGCTCCGCCGACCTGCGCTCCTGGATGGCCGAGTGGCATCTGGACCTGACGCTGGGTGTCGAGGGCGACGGTCCGGC
>CABUUE010000259.1 GCA_902494685.1 uncultured Collinsella sp. | reverse complement strand
GCCCTGCCGTACCGCCGTTACAGACAACGACCTCGATCGGCGCGGCATCGGTAATGCGCTCGATATGTGCCGGCACAACGTTGCGGATGCTCGCGTCGCTCGAGCCCTTAATGTCGCAGCTCTCAATTGCATCCCACAGGGCCACGCCGCCGTTCAGCAGCATGGCCCGCTTGGCGGCAATGGAGGCATCGAGCGTCGCGGGCTCACCGCTTGCCAAAGGATCGCCCTCGTTGGGCGGCACAGGCATACCGAGGCACATGGCCATCACACGCCAAAAGCGATTCTGAGGGTTGCCGTAATAAAAAGCATTGGCGCGCGAAAGCACCGAGGGAAACGACCCGAGCACCAAAACGCGCGAACGCTCGTCAAACACGGGCTCAAACCCATGCTCAATATGTTGATAGCCCTCGTCAGACGTTGCCATGGCCTAGGCCCTCAGCAGATAACGCACCTCGTAGGGCGCAAGCTCGAGGGTGCCCGTCAGCTCGACCGTGAGCACACCGTCGGCAAGCAAATCGACAAAAGAGCCGTTGAGCTCGCCGGCGCCAAAGGTGTAAGGCTCGTCCACGGCGTTCACCGCCACGAGCACCGTCGCGTCGTCGCAGGCGCGCTCGAACAGCAGCTGCTTGTTCTGGATCACCACGTTGCGATAGGCACCGTAGTTGAAAGCACGGGCCGCCGCGTCGTTTGCCGAGCGCAAGTGCGCCAGCTGCGTGATGAAGGCCGTCAGCTCGTTGGGCGCAGGCTCATCGAGCGCAGGGCGCAGCGCCCAGTCGCCATCGGGGCCGCCCTTTTCGCCAGGAATCCCCCACTCGCTGCCATAGTAGACGCACGGGATGCCCGGCATGCCAAAGAGCATGCCGTAGGCGGGACGCAGACACGACTTGTCGGTGAGGATACTTGCCAGGCGCGGCACATCGTGGTTGTCGACAAACGACAGCAGATGTTTGCCGCGGTAGATGCACCACGAATCGCCGCCAAACTGGCGGTGCAGCGAATGGGCGATCTCGAACATGTTGACCGAGTTAAAGCTGGAGTACAGGCCCTTGTAGCACTCGTAGTTGGTGCAGGAGTCGAGCATCTCGTCGTTGACGATTTGGTTGTAGTCGCCGTGGAGCGTCTCGCCGATCAGCACAAAGTCGGGCTTGAGCTCACGGGTAAAGACGTGCAGGCGGCGCATAAAGTCGCGGTCGAGCATATAGGCAACGTCCAGGCGCAGACCGTCGACGCCAAAGACGTCGGCCCAACGGCGCACGGACTCTAGCAGGTAATCGACCACAGCGGGATTTTGCAGGTTGAGCTTCACAAGCTCAAAATGGCCTTCCCAGCCCTCGTACCAAAAGCCGTCACCATAGCAGGAGTCGCCGTCAAAGCTAATGTGGAACCAGTCCTTGTACGACGAGTCCCACTTGCGCTCCTGCACATCGCGGAAGGCCCAAAAACCGCGGCCGACGTGGTTGAAGACGGCATCGAGCACCACGCGGATGCCATGGGTATGCAGCGTGTCGCATACGGCGGCAAAGTCGGCGTCCCCACCCAGGCGACGGTCGATATGGCGCAGGCTGCGTGTATCGTAGCCGTGGCTATCAGATTCGAGCGGTGGGTTGATGAGCACGGCGCCAACGCCGAGTTCCTGCAGGTAGTCGGCCCATTGGGCGACCTTCATGATAGGAGCATCGGGGTTGGGCGCGGCGTTGGCAGCCTGGGCGAGCTCATCCTCGGCAACGGGCGCGGCGTTTTCGCGCGGAGCCCCGCAAAAGCCCAGCGGATAGATCTGATAGAACGTCGTCTCGTATGCCCACATAGCAACCTCCCGGTAAGCTCAACACAACGACATCCATTGTATGCCCAGCAGAGTAGTTAATTTGGGACGGGGCTCTTTTAGCCACCCCGACCCTCCTGGGTTGTGATTAGGCGACGGGCTTGGCGCGACGGATGGCTGGGAACAGCACGGTGATGGCGAGGATGACGCCCACGACGGTAATCGCCCCGCCCACGAAGCCAATCCAAGCGATACCGGGACCCGAAACCACGGCACCGCCGATTGCGGTGCCCGTGCCGATGCCCAGATTGAACAGGCCCGAGAAGATCGACATGGCGACGGCCGACGAATCCGCCGGCGTGTACTTGATGAGCTCGGCCTGGAACGCCACGTTAAAGGCCGTGGCGCAGCAGCCCCACAGCGCGCAGACGGCAAGCACTGCCACGAGCGACGATGCGACCGGACCCATAAGCAGCAGAGCCACCGGCACGCCGGAGAGCGTGATAGCCAAGAACGGGAAGCGATGCCCGTCGAACAGGCGGCCAAACAGCCAGCTGCCCACCAGACCGGAGAAGCCAAACGCCGTCAGCGTCATGGTGATGGCGCCCGCGTCGACGTGCGCCACCTGTGCCAGGAACGGCTCGATATAGCTGTAACCCGCGT
>CABUUE010000258.1 GCA_902494685.1 uncultured Collinsella sp. | reverse complement strand
CATCCTACACGATGCAGTTCGACTCTTATGAGCCCGCGCCCAAGTCCATCGTGGACGAGGTCATGAGCAAGAACGCCTAAGTTCGAGCTCCCTGTTACGTAATCCTGCGAGAACATCTCTCGCACTCTTTGGAGGTTTAAGTTGGCTACCCAGAAGATCCGCATTCGCCTCAAGGGCTATGATCACGAGGTCGTCGATCAGTCCGCGAAGCTCATCGTCGAGACCGCTCAGAAGACCGGCGCTCGCGTTTCCGGTCCTGTCCCCCTGCCCACCGAGCGCAACCTGTACACGGTTATCCGCTCGCCGCACGTGAACAAGGACTCCCGTGAGCAGTTCGAGATGCGCACCCACAAGCGCCTCATCGACATCCTCGACCCCACCTCGGGCACCGTTGATTCGCTCATGCGTCTCGACCTCCCCGCTGGCGTCGACATCGACATCAAGCTCTAAGCGATATCGCTCATAGCTTAAAGGGCCTCGCTGCCGTTTCGGTAGCGGGGCCCTTTTGTTTTGAGTTTAGATTTTGGGATAGGGAATTCGTCTGCCGAGCTGACGGCTGCGGCGCCCTATTCGCTCAGGGGGCGCAAGGACGCTTCTTCGAAGTGGAAGACGCACAAGCCGCTCTCGGTCTCAATGCTTGCGCGGCCGCAATCGTCGACCGTTCTAAATATGCCGCGTGCCAGCTCGTCTCCAGCGGGGGAGCGGGCGATAACGTGCTTCCCAATCCAATTGAGGTGAGCGATATATTCGTCGTGGACGGGCGCGAGCGGTCCGGCGTCTTCTTCCATGGCGTTGAGGCGTTCTGCCCACGTATCTACAGCGTTCACGACTGCGTGATAGACCTGTTTGAGTAGCACATCGACGGCGGGAACGTTCTCGTTGAGTTCCGAGAGACCGATTGCGGGCAGGCCGCCATCGGGAACCTCCGCGGGCACATAGTTCACGTTGACGCCGATGCCACAGACCGCAAAGGGGTTGCCTTCGTTATCGCGTCCGGCCTCGACCAGAATGCCGCCGAGCTTGCGTCCTCGCGCGACCAGGTCGTTGGGCCATTTAAGGCGAATCTCGTTTGCAAGACCCTGCTTTTCGAGTGCTTCGAGCACCGCTAGGCCGCTGACGGCGGCAAGACCAGAATACTTTGCGGGATTAACGCATGGACGCAGGACAATCGAAAGCAATAAGTTGCCGACGGTTGAGTCCCACTTGTGCCCGCGCCGGCCGCGTCCTGCCGTTTGCGCACGGGCGGCAAGTCCTGTGCCGTGCGGCGCACCCTGTTTTCCTGCCTCGAGCAGGTCATCGTTGGTCGATCCGGTTACGTCGACAATCGTTAATTGGGCATCCATAGCGGCTGCTACCTCCTTATTGAATAAGTGAATGACGCAATGGTGTCGAGAGATAGACACAATGTGAAGCCTTTGTCGCATTTGGACAATTTAATGTTAACACGTCAACAAAGACTGAAATGCGTTATCCTCTCTTGGTCGATGTAAACACGTCAACAACTCAAAGGAGGTTAGTGATGGGTTTCACGATTCTTGGAACAGGCTCGGCGCTTCCTAAGCGCAGTGTTTCCAATGACGAGCTGTCTGAGTTCCTCGATACCTCGGATGAGTGGATTTTTACCCGTACAGGCATCAAGAGCCGCCGCGTCTGCACCACCGAGTCACTCGACGACCTTGCCGTAGCGGCGAGCGAGCAGGCACTCCAGGTGTCCGGAATCGACGCGAGCCAGCTGGATCTAATCGTCTGCTCGACGACAACGGGTGACCATCTTGTTCCCGCCGAGGCATGTGCCGTAGCCGAGCGTCTGGGCGCGACGTGTCCTGCCTTCGATGTCTCGGCGGCCTGCGCCGGCTTCGTATTTGCGCTCGATGTCGCCGAGGGCTATATCGCCCGCGGTCGCGCCAAGCACGTGCTGGTCGTTGCCGCCGAGCAGATGACGCGCGCGCTCGATTGGACCGACCGTGCCACCTGCGTGCTCTTTGGCGACGGCGCGGGTGCTGCGGTCATAGAGGCTGGGGGAGAGAATCCCCTCGCTGTTGAGTTTTCGACGTCGCCTGACGTCGAAACACTGCGCGTTCCCGGATTGGCGGGCTCCTCGCCGTATAAGACGGCGCAGGACCGCGAAAGCGTGCTTTCCATGAACGGCCGTCGCGTCTTCAAGTTTGGCGTCAATGCAATCTGCGACACGGTCAACAAGCTCGCCTGCGACGCGGGCATCGCGGTCGAGGACATCGACCACTTTGTATTCCATCAGGCTAACGAACGAATCTTAAGTCAGGCGGTCAAGCGCCTAGGTGTGCCGGACGACCGTGTGGTCCGAACGTTGCGTGAAACCGGCAACATCTCGAGCGCCTGTATTCCGCTTGCTCTCGATCGACTGGCAAATACCGGCGCGCTGCACGCGGGCGACACCATCGCCCTG
>CABUUE010000257.1 GCA_902494685.1 uncultured Collinsella sp. | reverse complement strand
GCTCGGCAAGATGGACTTTACGGTACCCGCCTCGCTCAAGGCTACGCTGCGTGGCTACCAGGTCGACGGCTACCAGTGGCTCGGCTCGCTTGAGCATTTGGGCCTTGGCGGCATCTTGGCCGACGATATGGGCCTGGGCAAAACGCTGCAGATGATCGCGCACATTCTGGCGCGCGTGGAGGCGGGGGACACCAAGCCCACGCTCGTGGTATGCCCCGCGTCGCTCGTGTACAACTGGGCTGCCGAGTTGGAGCGCTTTGCCCCCTCGCTTGATGTGTGCGCCATCGTGGGCGCCAAGGCCCAGCGTCGCGTGCAAATTGCCGGTGCCGCCGAGCATAACGTGGTCGTGACGTCGTATGACCTCATGCGCCGCGACATCGACGAATACGTCGAGCAGGACTTTGCTCGCGTGGTGCTCGACGAGGCCCAGTACATTAAAAACCCGCTCACCCAGGTGGCCCGTGCTGCCAAGCGCCTGCCGGCC
Organism: uncultured Collinsella sp.; assembly: GCA_902494685.1. Lineage (GTDB taxonomy): Bacteria > Actinomycetota > Coriobacteriia > Coriobacteriales > Coriobacteriaceae > Collinsella. The sequence goes on along the minus strand of CABUUE010000257.1, from coordinate 1,941 downwards.
GGCGTGCGCTTTGCCTTGACGGGCACACCCATCGAAAACCGTCTGTCCGAGCTCTGGAGCATCTTCGACTTTTTGATGCCGGGCCTTCTGGGCACGCGCGACTCATTTGCCAAGCGCTTTGAGGGTCCCGTCGAGCATGCCGAGGGTGACAGCGCCGCTCGTCTGCAGGCGCTCGTGTCGCCGTTTGTGCTGCGTCGCGTCAAGGAAGATGTGGTGGCCGACCTGCCCGAGAAGATCGAGGATACGGTGATGGCTCAGCTCACCGGCGAACAGCGCAAGCTCTACCTGGCCAACCAGGACCGCATCGCCCAGCAGGTGCAGCACCGCGAGGCATCCGAGTTTAAGAAGGACAAGCTCAAGGTGCTTGCCGAGCTCACCAAGCTGCGCCAGATCTGTTGCGACCCGCATTTGCACTATGCGGACTACAAGGCGGGAAGCGCTAAGCTCGATACGTGTATGGAGCTCGTTCACGGCGCGCTCGACGGCGGTCATCGCATCTTGCTGTTCAGCCAGTTTACGGGCATGCTCGATATCATTGGCAAGCGCCTGGCCAAGGAGGACATCGCCTTCCTTAAGCTCACGGGCGCATCGTCTAAGGAGAGCCGCGCCAAGATGGTTGCGCAGTTCCAGGCAGGCGAGGTGCCGGTGTTCTTGATTTCGCTCAAGGCGGGCGGCGTGGGCCTTAATTTGACGGCTGCCGACGTGGTCATCCACTACGACCCGTGGTGGAACGTGGCGGCGCAGGACCAAGCGACCGACCGTGCCCACCGTATTGGCCAGCAGCACACCGTGACCGTGTACAAACTCATCGCCAAGGACACGATCGAGGAACGCATTATGCAGATGCAGGAGTCCAAGCGCGATCTGGTCAACAGCGTGCTCGGCGGCGACGGCATCTCGTCGGCACTGTTCACGCGCGAGGATGTTCTGGCACTGCTCGGCGGTGACGGTCGCTAGCCGCGCGCGGGGTGGGACTGCTGGAGCGGACAGGACGGTCGACGCATTTTGGCCCGACCGCTTGCCTGATCCGTTATGTGTTCATTTGCAATGCCGTGGATGGTTTGTCTGCCTTTGGGCATAAGAACCATCAAGAACATTGGCACATCAGCAAAGGAGAACATCATGGCGAAATTCTTTAAGGACCCCGACGGTAAGCTCATCGCTGCCCTTGGCGACGACGTTGCGACCCCTGCCGGTTGCACGGAACTGACCGCAAACACTGAGGACGCGGCGCACGAGAAGCACGTGCCTGTTGTCGAGACCGAGCGCGACGGTCACGTGATTCGCGCCCGCGTTGGCTCGGTCGAGCACCCCAGCCTGCCCGAGCACTACATTGAGTGGATCGCCCTTGAGGCCGAGGGCCGTCTGGAGGTCCATTACCTTGAGCCCGGCATGAAACCCGCAACGTTTTTCGCGGGCGGCTCCAAGACCGGTACCGTCTATGCCTACTGCAACCTGCACGGGCTGTGGTCCGCGACATTCTAGGAGCGCGCCCCCGCTCGGGGTATCATAGCTAGCATATGCACATGCAAGCGCCGACTGCATTATGCGGCCGGCGCTTTTACTACGATTTCGATGGTTTACGACGGAAAGGGCTGAGCCATGAAGCTCGCGCTTGCACAGATCGATATGCGCCTGGGTGATATTGAGGGCATTTGCGGCCGCATCGAGGACCAGGCTCGTCTGGCCCGCGAGCGCGGGGCGCGCGTGCTGTGCGTTCCGGCTCCGCTCTTTATGGGCGCCATGCCCGGTGGCCTGGTGGGCGCTGCCGACTTTGAGCACGACATGCTTGCCGGCTTGACTGGTGTCGCCGAGCGTATCCAGGAGCTTGACATGATCTGCATTGTGCCCGCGGCGGTTTCGTTTGAGGGCCAGCCGCTGCTCGACTACATGATGCTCAAGGACGGTCATGTGGTGCCGGCGCGTTCGAGCATTGCCCTG
>CABUUE010000256.1 GCA_902494685.1 uncultured Collinsella sp. | reverse complement strand
TACGTCGATGGGCCATGTTGGATGAGCCACGTCGACGACGACAAGTACCTCGACGAACTGAGCATCCCAGGCACGCATGATTCGGGCAGCTGCAGCGTCGACAACGACACCGAGCCCCAAACCTCGCTTGCAAAGTGCCAGCAGGATTACATCCCCACGCAGTTGCTCGAAGGCATTCGCTACTTTGATATTCGACTCGGAAAGGGTGAGAACCCCGGCATCGACCACGGAGATTGCTACCTGCTCAAAAAAGACGGGAACTTTATGCATCTTTCCGATGTCATCGGGTACTTCAAAACGTTTTTGAACGAAAACCCGTCAGAAGCGCTCATCATGCTCGCATCGCGCGGCAACGATGAGGCTACCGACGAAAGCATAACGACGGCCTTCGCCAAGGTTATGGCCGATAACCCCAACCTGTTCTACACGTCGAGCCACGTCCCCACGCTGGGCGAGGTGCGCGGAAAGATCGTCCTGCTGCGTCGATTTGGGCTCGCCGGCAACAGCGTAAGCGGCCACACGTGGGGCCTCGACCTCACCCAATGGGATGACAAGATCAAGGCGCATTCCGGGCAGTCGATGTGTCTCGTCCAAGACGCGCGGGGATTTGAAGCCATAGGGGAAACGGGCAATGAAGAGCCCTATTGCACCAAGGTATATGCCCAGGACAAGTACAAACTCACGGGAACCGACAAGCTCAGCTGGGTCGATAATGCGCTGAAGGAAACGACCGGGCGCACGTGCAACAAGGTGGACGTCGTGGACGATGCCGGGGCCGAGGTGCAAGTCCAGGAGCGTTGCTGGTCTATCAACTACACCAGCTGCACGGGCTTGTCGCACGGAGGCAATCCTTTTACCTCGGCACGAGTAGTCAACGAGCATCTGTACAAGAGCCCGTACATCAATCCCAGCGGCACCGAGGATACAAAGTCAGATTACCTCAAGCACATTGGCATCATCGCATCCGACTTTGTTGATGCGGCGCTGGCCCGGAGCATCTACCAGCGCAATTACAATTACGATACGAAGCACACGCAGTCGGCTTCGTGCTGCCTCCCGACCCGCATGCGCATGACGTACGGCGACTCGCTGAGCGATGCCTCGCTCCAGGATGGCAAGACCGTTGGCGAGGGCCATTTCCGCCTTGTCGACAGCAGCAACGTACTCAACGTGGCGGCTTCGGGCCATGCGTTTACCATCGAATACGTGGATGTCGACGCCTTGGGCAACGAGACCGTTACGGGGCTGCAGGGATCCGTGCCCATCGATATCGATCCGCGCGCACTGACACCCCACTTTGAGGGGCTCGAAGGCCTTAAGGCCGGCGAGGATGTGCGCACAAAGGTCGCGGCGCTGCTCGAGGGCAAACTCGAAAACGATGCCTGCACGGCTCAGCTCGAGTTTGTGCACGACGCGGACGGCGCTCCGGGCACGGCAATGGTCGAGGGCGAGGCATTTACCGCGGGAACGTACTGGGTGCGCGCGAACGGTCTTTTGGGCGACGCGGCGCAAAACTACAAGCTTGCTAATGACGGAGCCGCGAGCTTTACCGTAGCGGCCTCGAGCAGTGCAGGCGGCACCGGCACCGACGGTGGCACGGGTTCCAACGCAGGCAGCGCTGATAAGAACGGTAAGGGCAACAAGGGCAAGAACTCGGGCGGAAAACTCGCCGACACGGGCGACGGCTCCGGCATTGCCGCCGGGCTCGCCGCTGCCGCCGTGGCGACGACGGTCGCCGGCGCAGCAATGCTTGCAAATGACCGCGAAGACAACGGAGACGTTGACGATTAGGCCAGCCGGCCCTTTTGGACACATCGATTTAATGAGGGGCGCAGGACACCGTTCTGTGCCCCCGATTTTTACCTTGGCCCGAACGCCGCCATGGGCTACATCACCATGTTCAGCGCGTTAACAAACTCCTGGGCCTTCGCACGGCTGCTCAGGCTAAAGACACAGGCAGTCAACAGCCTGTTACGTAGGAAAACGTCGCGGCCCTTGATCCTGTTGACCCCCGTGATGTCCTTAAGATAGACAATCTCGGTGTGCTTGCCACCAAACGTACCCTTCTTGAGCACCTCAATACGGTTAGGGTAGATCTTGACGTCTTTAAACCTACCCGAACCTTTGTCCTGGAATAGCAGCGTGTTGTTGTCCATACGCGTCACTCCCGTGGGGTTCGCTAAAACTGCCTCTATGGTCACATTTTAGTCACCGCAAGGCCCCATGCGAAGATGTCAGACAGCACAGCAATTCGTGTCCGCGCGAGGCTTTAAACTAAATGCGATAAAGACGCATTCCACAAAAGGAAAGTGGGGCGACAGTGATGGGCGAACTGGTAAACCGTGGAGAATCGGCAATCGTGCCCGAAGGTTTTTACAAGCAGGTCTCCTCGATTCTCAACGCCGCTCGCGACAAGGCCTATACCGCCG
>CABUUE010000255.1 GCA_902494685.1 uncultured Collinsella sp. | reverse complement strand
GGTTCTATGTCCAAGAAGGCAACAAACGCGTCAGTGTCCTCAAATTCCTAGACGCCCCGACGGTTTCGGCCAAGGTCACCCGTCTCTACCCCGGCACATGGGATTCCGTCGAAAGCCGCCTGTACGGCGAGTTCTGCGCGTTTTGGCGCGTCTGCCCCCTATACGAGATCGAGTTCTCGCGTGAGGGAAGCTACGAAACGCTCGCGAAGATGCTCGGTCAGAACCTTATCGAAAAATGGCCGCAGAAAAAGGTCGACTACCTGCGCCACACTTTCCTGCTCTTTAAGCGTGCCTACCTTCGCGCAGGCGGCGATCACCTGGACATTACGCCCGCCGACGCCATGCTCGTCTACCTCAATGTGTACAACCAGGACCGCCTGCTGGATACGCCAACGGATATCGTCGTAAACCGCCTGTGCAAGATCTGGCGCGAGCTGGTCATTGCCGGCAAAAATGACGAGGACAAGGTCGATCTTGTCGAAGCACCGAGCGTCGACGAGGAGGAGACGCCCGCCAAGTCCACCTCTGGCGTGCTCAACTTCTTTATGGGCAAGACCGTCTACTCGACGGCCAACCCCCTGCGCATCGCCTTTATCCATGAGTTCCCCTGTGCGACGTCGAGCTGGGACAGCCTGCACGACCAAGGGCGTCAGTATCTCGATGAGCACTTTGGCGGTATCGTGCGCACCGAGGCGTTCGAGGACTGTCACGATCCGGATGTGTTCTACGCCGCCGTGGAAACGGCTGTCAAACATGGAGCAAACGTCATCTTCTCGACCTCGCACCGCCTGATGGAATACACGCTCAGGGCTGCCGTTGAGTATCCCCGGGTTCGGTTCCTCAACTGCTCTATCGGCCTTCCCCATCAAAGCGTCCGTTCGTACTTTGGCAAGATGTACGAGGCCAAGTTTCTGCTGGGCGCCCTTGCGGCCAGCATGGCGGACAACCACCGCATCGGTTACCACGCGTCGGTCTTCGCCTCGGGCGCACTCAGCGAGATCAACGCCTTTGCGATTGGCGCCTCGCTGCTCGACCCGCGCGCGCAGGTCATCCTCACCTGGGGCGATGTTCCCGCCGGTGGTCTTGCCGAAGCCATGTGCCGCGAAGGCGTAAGCGTCATGACCGGCGCTGACATGTCAAAGTCGCTCGAAGACCCAACGGCCTACGGGCTTCACCGCTTGGTCGACGGCAAAGTCACCGGCATCGCCATGCCCGTATGGAACTGGGGCCGTTACTACGAGCTCATCGTTCGCAGCCTTCTTCACGGCACGTGGGACGAGACCAGCGACGACAACCAAGTGCGCGCTGTCAACTACTGGTATGGCATGAGCTCCGGCGTTATCGACATCCGTTACGCTCCGGGCCTACCCTACCAAACGCGCAAACTCGTGCAGTTGCTCCGCAACGGCATTGTTGTGGGATCCATCAACCCCTTTGGCGGCGAGCTCCACAGCCAGAACGGCGTGGTACAGATCGAAGGCTTCCCTCCGCTGCCGAGCACGCAGATTGTCGAGATGAATTGGCTGGCGGACAACGTGGTAGGCACCATTCCGCAGCTCGACGATGAGCCGAAAGTCCCTGCCCTATGAAAATCCTTGCCATAGCCGATACCGAAGAACGATGCCTTTGGGAGTGCTTTCGCAAGGAACGCTTTGAGGGAGTCGACCTGATTTTGTCCGCCGGCGATCTGGACCCGGACTATCTTGAGTTTTTGGTTACGGTCATCAACAAACCGCTCATCTACGTGCGCGGCAATCACGATGACCGCTACGCACGTCATGCACCGGGTGGATGTATCTGCGTAGAGGACAGCGTGTACACGTACCGAGGGATTCGCATTGCAGGCCTTGGCGGGTCCATGCGTTATCGCGACGGCGCCAACATGTACACCGAACGCGAGATGTCCAAGCGCATGCGTAAGCTGTCGCGTAAGGTTAGGATGGTCGGCGGGTGCGACATTCTGCTTACCCATGCACCCGCCGCCGGTATGGGTGATCTGGACGATCTGCCGCATCGAGGATTCGAGTGTTTTAACACAGCACTCGAATCCTGGAATCCCGACTACATGGTGCACGGGCATGTGCACCAAAGCTACGGTTGCGATTTTCAGCGCGAGCGTCAGCATGTGTGTGGAACGACGATCATCAACGCCTGCGGCTATACGCAGTTTGAGCTCGACCAGACGCACTACCCCATCCGCGGCTGGCAAGCAGCTTGGCTCAACTCACAAACCATGCGCCGCGAGCTCAAACGCCACGAAGCCATCGAGTCCTCAACAGCCAGAACACCCTGGTAACCACCATAAAGGGGACACTGTCCCCTTTATGGTGGTTTTGACGCGATAGCAAGAAACCCGGTCCTGCACAAGGCAGAACCGGGTTTCTTTAGCAATGCTTGCTGTACTCAGGCAGTAACTAGCAGTTACTCAGCCAGGAAGTCACGCTGGACAGCGGGATCGACCTTGACGCCAGGGCCCATGGT
>CABUUE010000254.1 GCA_902494685.1 uncultured Collinsella sp. | reverse complement strand
CTCGAGCCACGGCACGGCATCGGGCAACTAAGCACATTTGCCTCTCATAGATAACCGACCTGTATAACGGGCGCGAATCGACAGCGGTTCGCGCCCGTTTGCCTTGGGTGCCGAGGTGGCACGTCCCGTGCGATGGTAAGATGCTTTGGTGTGTAAAGAGGAGATTTGCCATGAGCAAGACAATAGTTAGGCCCACGCTTTCGCTGGGCAACCACATCTATCTGTATCGCCTGCTACGCGATGCAATCGGATGCGGCAAGCAAACGTTTATGACGCAGGTCGAGGAGGCGCTCGCCGCCGGCGACATGACCGCTTATGACCTGGGCTTCGAGTCCACGCGCGAGCTGCTCGAGGAGCTCAACGACTGCATTAAGCTGACCGTCTTTAAGGGCGGCCGCCTGTATGCCACCGTCATCGCCAACGAGGCCTGGGATACCGCCCTTGCCAAGGGCGAGGACAAGCCCAAGGCTGCCAAGGGCGCCAAGCAGTCCTACAAAAAGAAGAAACACGGCGAAAAGGACCTCAAGGCCGTACGCCCCAAGCACGTTAAGCGTCCCGAGCCCGAAGCCATGGTTGAAGCCGCGCCGGAACCCGAGCCCGAGACAGAGATCGAAGTCGCTATTGAGGTAACGGCAGAAGCCGAAACCGAAATCGCCGCATCGACCGATCCCGAAGTCATATCCGAGCAGGAAGCCACTGTGGAGCTCAACGAAGCGCCCAAGTCGACAACCGAAGAAGCCGCTGACCAGCCCGAGACGTCTACGTTCCAAAACAGCGATGTCTTTGGCAACGAGGCCGAGGACGATCAGTCCGACGAGCCCGCAGATCAAAACGCTACCGAGTCGGCGCCGGAGCCCGAGACGCCGCAGCCCGCCATCTCGCTCACGGTCGTCTATGACCCCGAGAACGCCAATGCCGGCATCACCACCATGGCATCCACGCCGGTCGAGACAAAGCCATCTGTCGAGGCAAAGGATGCCCCTCAAGCCAAGACCAAAACCGAGACCGAAGACACGTCCGTCCCCGTGGAGCCGACAGATTCCGCAGCTAAGCCGGAAGCGGCGCCTGAGCCTGAGCCTGTCATCGAGTCCGCATCCACACCTGTCTATGACCAGATTCCCGCACCTGTACCGGCTCCGGTCCCCGCACCCGCAGCACCTGCCATCCCCGAGGACTTCCCCGTCGATTTCGCAACCGAGGTCTTCTGCCCCGGTCCGTTGCTACACCAGCTGTCGACCTATCTCCCCTACGGCGCCGATACCCTCGGCATCGTCGGCGAGTACTACTGGATCGCCCGCGAGCGCGGTACCATCGAGGCCGCGCGAAACCGCGCAAGCTTCCCCCTGCGCTACACGCAGGCCGGCGAGCGCCACGAAGTTACCGTGCGCGTCCGCCGCAACACCACCGGTGGCCTCGGATCCACCTGGGCCATCGATAAAGTCGAAGAACCCGAGCAGTAACGACAAACGGCTCAAATCCAAATCAGGATTTGAGCCGTTTTTATTTGTTGATGTTGCGTAACCAACAGCGAGCGGGCCGCAAGTGCCCCAGGTTGCCGTGAAAGAGGAGCGACGCGTACTTCGGTACGCGAGCGACGGCTTGAACGGCAAGATGGGGTGCTTGCGACCTGCGCAGCGTCGAGCAGTTACGCGGTTTGGAAAACCGCGTAACGATCTAGTCGCGCGTCAGCTTACGGTGGATACGATGCGGCTGGGCCGCGTCCTCGCCCAGGCGCTCGATGCGGTTGGCCTGATAGGCCTCGAAGTTGCCCTCGAACCAATACCAGTTGCCCGGGTTCTCGTCGGTGCCTTCCCACGCCAGAATGTGCGTGGCGACGCGGTCCAGGAACATACGGTCATGGCTAATGACCACCGAGCAGCCCGGGAACTCGAGCAGCGCCGCTTCGAGCGAGGACAGCGTCTCGACGTCGAGGTCGTTCGTAGGCTCGTCGAGGAGCAGCAGGTTGCCGCCCTGCTTGAGCGTGAGCGCCAGGTTCAGACGGTTGCGCTCGCCACCGGAAAGTACGCCAGCGCGCTTCTGCTGGTCCTGGCCCTTAAAGCCAAAGCTCGCCACATAAGCGCGGCTCGGAACCTCGGTCTCGCCGACCATCATGTGGTCCAGGCCGTCCGAGACGACCTCCCATAGGTTCTTATCGGGGTCGATGCCGGAACGGTTCTGGTCGACATAGGAGATCTTGACGGTCTCGCCCACCTCAAGCTCGCCCGAAGTCAGCGGCTCCAGACCCACAATCGTCTTGAACAGCGTGGTCTTACCGACACCGTTGGGGCCGATGACGCCCACGATGCCGTTGCGCGGCAGGGTGAACGAAAGGTCATCGATGAGCACGCGGCCATCGAACTCCTTGTGCAGATGATGGGCCTCGAGCACCTTGTTGCCCAAACGCGGGCCCACAGGGATGCGGATGTCGGTCCAGTCGAGCTTCTGGCTTGCGCGGGCCTCGGCCTCCATCTCCTCGTAGCGAGCCAGACGGGCCTTGTTCTTTGCCTGGCGAGCCT
>CABUUE010000253.1 GCA_902494685.1 uncultured Collinsella sp. | reverse complement strand
GTGTCGGGGTAGAGCGCGGCGTTGACGGCGTCGTCCAGCACGCTCATGGGGTCGGACAGCGCGCCCTTCATCTCGTTGAACACCACGCCGTTATAGCGCAGCGTGCCCTCGCGTAGGCTCGCGGCGCCGCCCTCGCCCTCGGCGCCCTTCGGCAGGCCCAGCTCGTAGTGCCAGCCCTCCTGCTCAAAAATGGTGGGTTTGGTATAGATGGCCGGGTTGAACACCGCGTCCAGGTACACGTCCATCAGGTTGTACAAATCCTGCTCGTTGGTGGTGGCAACGGGGTAGATGGTCTTGTCGGGGTAGGTCATGGCGTTGAGGAACGTCTGCATGGAGCTCTTGATCAGGTCGACAAACGGCTCCTTGACGGGGAACTTGGCCGACCCACACAGCACCGAGTGCTCAAGAATATGGAACACACCGGTGGAATCGGCCGGCGGCGTCTTAAAGCCAATGGCAAAAGCCTTGTTTTCGTCGTCGCACGCCAGGTACAGCAGGCGAGCGCCCGAGGCGGTGTGGCGAAGCACGTAGGCATCCGAGTCGAGCTCGGGCACGGTCTCGCAGCGCTCGACGGTAAAACCGTGGCAGGTGGTGCCGGGCACCAGCAGCGCGGCGGCAGCGGCGCGCGGGTCGGTTGAGGTGGTAGGCATATGCAGTCTCCTTTGACGCCCCAGCGGGGGCGAATCGAGTCGAATCCTCGAGAGTATACCCATATGGGGCCGCGACTCTGCGGCGAACTGACGACGATGCAGCCGGATTGGGCATAGGCCCCGCGTGACCGCCGCACGAGCGTGGAAATTTGGACACTCGCCAAACGAGCGTGGACTTTCGGGCGAAATCGGCCGCCAAAAGCCCCAAAAACCGTCCAAATATCCACTCTCGATATCCGACCCTCCGAAAATCCTCGCTCGTCCATCACTCGCGTATCTCTCGTCTCTCATTCGTCTCTAATATGAGAGATGACAGGAAGATGAGAGAAAAATATGAGAGATAACTGAGCAGCAAAGAGACAGGCAATCATGGTATTGTCTCAATACCGATTGTTCTACCAGCAAAAATATGTATAAATGAAGCAAATGGTAGACATTCCATCTCTATCTATCTTTCTATCTCTAAGCCGAGAGATAGAAAGATAGATGAGAGATAATTACGAGAGATAACTGAGAGACGAGGGAAATCTATCCGTGGCATTCTCCGCAGGACCGAGCGAAAGGACGTGCAGATGAACGAAAACGAGCTGACCGGTCTGCTTGAGTCTTTAAGGCGTATGGGCTCGGATGACCTTAGCGTCGAAGTAAAAGAGAGCGCCATGACGCTTTCCCGCGACGTATGGGAAACGGTCAGCGCTTTCGCAAACACCGCCGGCGGCATCATCGTGCTCGGAGTGAGCGAGCGCGCGGGTTTTGTCCCAGTTGCAAACTTTGAGACCGAGAAGGTGCTCAACCAATTCGTGGCGGGCATGGGCGATGCTGGCGGTCGCGGAAAGCTGGCCAATCCGCCCAAATACACCATTGAGCGCGTGGGGCTTCGGGGGACCGTTGTTCTCGTTATCACGATTGAGGAGCTCGACCCGTCGAGCAAGCCTTGCTATGTCATAGAGCGGGGCGCTCAAGGTGGCAGCTACAAACGCATCGATGACAAAGATGTCCCGCTTTCGTCGACCGAGGTTTTGGCACTGTCGTCATACGAACGGACGAGTCCTAGCGATCGCGATGCGGTGCCCGGCACGAGTGTGGGCGATCTCGACGAGTCGCTGGTCGACCGCACGATAGAGCGTGCCTATTCGTTGACGCCTCGAGCGATGCGCGGTGCGGCGGACAAGAAGACAAAGATGGAGCGTCTGAATTTCCTCGACTTCCAGGGCAATGTTACCAAGGCCGGCCTCCTTGCCGCGGGCGTTTACCCTCAGCAGTTCTATCCCAAGCTCTTCATTGATGTGGCTGTCCACGTGGGAACTCAAAAGGGAGCTGCGGGGCCACTAAGGTTCATGGACCGCACAATCTGTGAGGGAACGTTGGGCGAGATGATCTCGGATGCCGTCGCAGCCGTCGCCAAGAATTTGCGGCGAACCTCGACCGTCCAAGGTGTCTCGCGTGTCGACTCGCTGGAGATTCCCGAGGAGGTTCTGCGCGAGGCAATCGCCAACGCCGTAATCCATCGAGAATACGGGGATCGGTTCTGTGGACAATCGATTGCCGTCGACGTCTTTGATGATCGTGTCGAGGTGACGAATCCTGGCGGCCTTTACGGGGGAAAGACTCGCGAGAACTTGTTTGACGGCAGCTCCCGATGCCGTAACGCGACGCTTGTGAAGCTCATGTCGATTGTCCCGCTGCCGGATGGCGCAGGTTCGCCGGCTGAGGGCAATGGCTCGGGCATCCCGATGATGATCGATGCCATGCGCGCGCATGGTCTGGCCGAGCCCCTGTTCTGCCCGGGATTCGATCGGTTCAAGGTCGTACTTTACCGTTCAAAGATCGAGTCGGTCGATCATGGCGGGGGCTTAATTGTGACGGC
>CABUUE010000252.1 GCA_902494685.1 uncultured Collinsella sp. | reverse complement strand
GGCCCGCATCCTCGCGGGCGGACAGGTCGTGCCGGTTACCGTCTGCTGGGTCGACGGTCGCTGCTTTACGATTGACGAGATTGTCTCGTCCACCGGTTTTGGCCTGACGGCTCACGGCATTCGTACGGCGACTTATAAGGTTCGTTTTGGCGGACATGCGACCGAACTGTATCTGGAAGAACAGACACGCGAGCGACCGGATGGCTCGCAGGCCCATCTGATGCGTTGGTGGGTGTGGGCATTCGACCGTACGCTCGAGGGCGAGCGCCGTAGGTAAGGACGCACGGCGTTCGGGTACAATGACAGGAATCTTGTCAGCTACTGCGCCGTTATTTGTGGCGCTTTTTGAAAGGACGAACCTATGAACGATATCCAGGGCTATCAGAACGGCCCCGTCGAGAGCGGCGCAAGCCGCGCCAAGGAGATGTCGCCGCGCGCGTACAATCTCGCCATGTCTGCCCTGATCTTCTTGGGCTTTTGCGCCATGGGCGCCGGTGCCTACTTTACGAGCACCATGTCGTTTGCGCGCATGATGATGAGCGGAGCCGCCTTGCCGCTGGTCTTTGGCTCGTTTATTTTGACCATCGTCGGCATGGTCATGATGTCGGCCGCCGCCAGCAAGCAGTCCGTTGGCCTGTCCCTTGCGGGCTACGTAATCTTTGCGAGCACCTTTGGCCTGACCGCGTCGTTTGGCCTTGCCAACTACGACCTGCCCACCATCAATACTGCCTTTATCGCCACGGCCGCCATCACCTTCGTCTTTGGCGCCTTGGGCGTGACGTTCCCCAAGTTTTTCCAGCGCGTATATGGCATCGGTTTTGGCATTCTGCTCGCCACTATTCTGGTTGAGATCGTGCTGATGTTCATGGGCGTCTCGCAGACCATCACCGACCTGATCGTGATCGTGGTGTTCGCCGGCTTTATTGGCTACGACACCTATGTTGCTACGACGGTGCCGCCTACGCTGCCCAACGCCGTGCTCATGGCGTCCAATCTATTCGTGGACATTATCAACGTGTTCTTGCGCATCCTGAACATCCTTGGCCGTCGCGACTAGTGGCGAATTGCGGCGGTGCTTGCCGTACGTGTAAATCGATGCGAAAGGCGGTCCTTCGGGGCCGTCTTTTTTGTACGCTGCGGGGTATCATGGATGGGAAAAGCCGATAGCGGCAGAGACCGAGAAAGGTGACCACTTATGGCAGACGTCGACAACAGGAACCGTAACCGCAGGTCCAACCGAGCGGGTCAGCCCAATCCCAAGCGCGAGGCGCGTGCCAAGGCCGCCGAGCGTCACGTGGCAACTGTGTCCGAAGCGTGCGCCAAGGATATCGAGCGTTCGCTTGCCGGTGTTCGCGAGTTTGACGGTATGCCTGCCGGCTTTGTCTCGGCGATGAAGGCCAAGGTTCAGAGTGCTGTGGCCACCGAAGAACAGGTTGCCGAGGACGTCGAGGGCGCGGAGGCTGCCGAGGTCGAGGCAGCGCTCGAGCCCGTCGAGGAGCCTGCCGAGGAAATCGCCGAAGCTGAGTCCGCGCCTGCTGAGGAGCCCGCTCCGGTTCTGCCCGAGGTCACCGTGCTCGATGCCTCCACCACGCAGGCCATCTTGGACAACGGTCGTGGCTATGCGCAGTTCTGCGACATGGCCGTGCTCGCCTTTGCCTCGTTCACCAATCCGGGCGGTGGCTATATTCAGGGTTATCTGGGCCAGGAGGCCACGCTGTGCGCCGATTCGTATCTGTACAACGTTCTCGATAAGCAGCGCAAATGGTACGGCGAGAACCGTCGCCGCAACATCAACTGCGAGCTCTATCGTAACCGCGCCCTAGTGGTGCCTGCGGTGCGCTTCGACCGCAACCACGTGCATGCATACGCCGACGTGATCGTGGCCGCCGCGCCCAACGTTAAGCGCGCCCGCCAGGAGTATCGCGTGAGCGACGATGCTCTGCTGGATGCCCTGCGCGACCGCATTCGCTTTGTGCTTGCCATCTGCGACGAGCTGGGTCGCGAGAAGCTCGTGCTGGGTGCTTGGGGCTGCGACAACAACGGCTTTGACGCAGAGGCCGTGGCCGAGCTCTTCCGCAAGGAGCTCGCGTCGGGCGACTTTAAGGTCAAGCAAGTCTTCTTTGCCGTGCCTTCTACGCGCTGGGATGAGGATTTTGCCAAGTTCGAGCACGTGCTGGCAAACTTCCCCGAGCGCAACGAGGAGTCCTATGCTCAGGTTGCCGCTCGCGCTGCGGCAGCTCGCGCCGCCGAGCAGGCCCAGGCTGCTACCGAGGATGATGAGGACGAGGACGATTGGCGCAAGTACCTGTAACCGGTACGTGTTGACAGATAGGTCGAGCCGGCGGGAGAGGCTGCTCCCGCCGGCTTTTTACTAAAAGGAAGGGCTTACGATGAAAAACGTTCTATGCTTTGGCGACAGCAACACCTATGGTTACGATCCGGCGGGCATGCGCGACGGCACCGCGGTGCGCTATGCGCGGGATGTGCGCTGGTGTGGCGTGGCCCAACGTGACTTAGGC
>CABUUE010000251.1 GCA_902494685.1 uncultured Collinsella sp. | reverse complement strand
GGACCTACGGAAGCGCCACGGAGCCGGGCTCCGAGCAGCGCCGCTGTTTTGTCGCCGCCATGCGCGAGACGCTTGCGGTTGCCAACGCCGAGGGCGTTGAGCTGACCGAGGCAGACCTGACGCAAATGGTGCACCTCATCGAGGGAATCGACCCCGCCGGTATGCCCTCGATGGCTCAAGACCGCATCGCAAGGCGCAAAACCGAGGTTGATGAGTTCGCGGGCACTATCTGCCGCCTCGCAGCCAAACACGATATCCAGGCGCCGCAAAACGAGTGGCTCTATCGGCGCATCCGCGATATCGAGAAAAACTGGTAGCGCCAACTCGCCGCATTCAACAGCCTTAACAGCAAAACCGCCGCAAGGGAACCTTTCCCCTGCGGCGGCCTTCATCTTCGTCTACGATCGGCGGCCGATCTCACAACAGTTAGCGTTGCGACCCCGGCACCTCGTCCTCATCGTCGCGACAAAGGACAACACCGGCGCTTCCCAGCAGCGTGGCCGCGATCAGCGCGCCGACCACGATAGGAGCAGCCCCGCATGTCCCCTGAATGCCCGCGACGAGCGCGGTCGTGGGACCAAGGCAGCCAAGCATCAACGCGACGGCGGCAACGGCAATATCTCGAGCATTCACAAGACCACTTCCTCCAAGAGAAAGACCTTATTTCTCAAGAACCAGTGTGCCCCGCATCCATACGCCCAGCGTACCGCCACGGTAAGGGCTCTGTTAACTCAAACGCATACATAGAACGGACGTCCTTACGTTGCCCTAAAGCTCGGTAAAGACGCCCGTCCGCCAAATATCCGTGATGCAGAAAAATTACCAACCGGTGTAGTAGTCGGTGGTTCCGGCAGCGCAGCCGGAGTCATAGACCTTGCAATCACCCTTGGAGCCCGTAAAGGTCGAGCCCTGGGCCATATCGCCCGCGGCAACAACGTAATAGCCGTCGGAATCGCGCCAGAAGCCCTCAGAATCCTGAGTCCATTCGCCCGTGCGATAGTGATAAAGCACATTGCTGCTGTAATAGGTCTCGCGGCGCCCGTTGTAGTTATTGACACCCGCAGAGCGCGTCAGGCCCGATCCGTTCGCGTAGGACGCGGCAGACGCATAGGACGGAGTGTAACCGGCGTTGTAGTACGAAGCCTGGGCGGCCTCGGCAGCCTCCGCCTCGGCGGCAGCCTCGAGCGCTTCGCGCTTGGCATCCTCAAGCGCAGTGCACAGCTCATCGAGCTCGGTCGACTTGGCGTCGACCTCCCCCATCGTCAACAGGTTACCCGCACCGTCGATGCAACCCTGCAACACAGCGCGCTCGTCATCGGTAGCATAGTCGCCATACATATTCATAATGATCTGAGCGCGCATCTCCAGGGAATCGCGCTTGGCCTCCATCGAGGCGTTCCACTCCTGCATGGAACCATAACCATCGCCGCGATAGTCAACGGGCTGTACCAGCGTCGTCTCGGACGGCGTAGATCCAACCGTATCGGACAGTGTTGCGGCGTGGGCATCAGTTGCACCGGCGCCCGCCAAAAGTGCCACGGTCAGAGCGGCGGAAAGGGCGGCGGCTTTCGGTTTTCGTGAATCGATCCTCATGTAGCTGGAAACCTCCGTAGTGCGTTTTTGCTGCGTTTGAGCTGCGTGTGATTCGATCGCGCTGCATAGTACCCCGAGCAAATCGCGACCTGCGGTTTTACTCAAAAGGCGCACGTCAATTGCGTAAAACTCACATCCTCTCAACAGGAGTTTTCCACAACTCAAATGCATAAAGCGTGTCAAAAACCCTGTTTTTGCACCCGCTCTATGCAAAAAAGGCGCCTGTGCAACCATTGTTCGCACAGGCGCCTTGAGCAGGCATTTTATGCAGTTATACCTATCGAGTCGCAAGGGGTCCTTGCACAAGTCGCCTTACTCGTCCAGCGCGGCGAAGGCCTGCTTCAGATCCCAAATGATATCCTCGGCGTTCTCGGTACCGATGGAAAGACGGATCGTGGAGGGCGTGATGTTCTGCTCGGCGAGCTCCTCGGCAGAGAGCTGGGAGTGCGTGGTGGTAGCCGGGTGCACGACGAGCGACTTGACGTCGGCCACGTTGGCAAGCAGCGAGAACACCTGCAGATGATCGATGAACTTCCAAGCCGCCTCCTGGCCACCCTTAATCTCAAAGGTAAAGATCGAGGCACCACCGTTGGGGAAGTACTTCTGATAGAGCTCGTGATCGGGGTGCTCGGACAGGCTCGGGTGGTTCACCTTGGCGACGTGGCTGTCACCAACCAGGAACTCAACGACCTTCTTGGTGTTCTCGACATGACGGTCAACGCGCAGCGACAGAGTCTCGGTGCCCTGGAGCAGGACCCAGGCGTTGAACGGGCTGATGCAGGCGCCCTCGTCACGCAGCAAGATAGC
The DNA here is from genome assembly GCA_902494685.1 of uncultured Collinsella sp. Lineage (GTDB taxonomy): Bacteria > Actinomycetota > Coriobacteriia > Coriobacteriales > Coriobacteriaceae > Collinsella. The sequence goes on along the minus strand of CABUUE010000251.1, from coordinate 127 downwards.
GCGGACATAGGTCGCGAAGGCGGCGGGACCGGCAGCCTCGGCAAACGAAACACCGTGGTAGGAGGGGTTGGGCTCAGCGATCTGCGCGTACTTTCCGCTCGCCTTCCAATCAAAGTTACCGCCGTCG
>CABUUE010000250.1 GCA_902494685.1 uncultured Collinsella sp. | reverse complement strand
GGCGGTATCCTCGGGGAACACAGCGCTGTGACGGCCGACATAGGCGGGGGCAGCAGGCTGAGGGGCAGCGACGGGAGCGGGCGCTACAACAGGAGCGGGCTCGTCAATCTCATCCAGAATCGCGGTGGCGGCGGCCCACATGTCCTCGTGGCCCGAATAATCGGCCATGGGGACATCGACCTCGAGCGAGGCGTCCGGAAGGTCGCCGGTGTCGATGCGATCTTGGGCATCAATCGATGCGGTGATGGCTGCAGGCTCATCGAGGTCATCGAGATCGATGTCCGCGGCACCGGAGATGATAGGCATGCTGGCGAGGTTTGCGTTGTACGGCGCAGCCTCAGCCGCCTGCTGCTGGGCAGGAGCGCCCCAAAGCGAGCTTTCGGCGGCACGGCGGGCGGCAACGGCCTCCTCATCCGCGGCCATGGCTTCATCAACGTACGAATTGTCAGCAGAAGCGTTCGCGTCCGCCGAGGTAGCGTTGTAGGCGTTATTGGCTGCCGCGTTGGCGACGAGTGCCACGAAAGCCGCCGTGCTGCCCGCAGGGGCGGCCTGGGAGCCAGACACGGCGCGTGCCGCGGCGGCGATGTCGTCGCGATTGAAGGAGCCGGTCTGCCCGCCGTTGGTGAGTTCGTCGATGGCGACTTGATAGACGTCGCGCGAGTGTGCAGGGTCGCAGCTCACCGGCGAATCGTCGTCGAGCATACTGTCGATCATGGACCAAGCCTCGTCCTCGTCCATAGCATCTGCGGCTCGAGCGATGGTAGGGACACCATCATCGGCATGACGGCGCTGGAACGCACCAGTCAGGCCGGAAAGGAATGCCGAGGTAGACTGCTCCGCCTGAGTCTGAGAAGCAGAAGCCGCAGCGTAAGGAGTCGCATCCTGCTGCTGAGCTGGAATCGAGGCGGTCTTGAACTCGCTTTGATGCTGATTGAGATTGGCGGCACCGCCCATGGCATCGGGCTGGAACAGACGCTCTTCACGCTGCGCACGGTACTCGGAAATACCCAGCGAGGCGGCATAGATACCCACGCCCGCCACCGCGCCCACGGCGAAGGGAACCGCACCCGCCACGACCGTCTCGTTCACCGACGAAAACGGCAGCGTCGCGGCATACATAACCACGGGAGCGGCAAGGCCGATCCCGCACGAAAGTCCGGCAAGGACTGCTCGTTGTGTTGCATCAGAAGAAGCCATGAGCTCTCCCCATCTTCCAGCACCCAAATCGCATCATTCAGTTGGCTGCGCGAGAGAAGATGAAGCGGGGCTATGCCCCAAAGCAACGGTATATGGTTCGTTTCATCTGCGTTATCCGTCGCGAAGCTTAAAAGCTATTATGCGAAACCGCCCAGTCGATTGCAAGCGACGATGTCGGATTGAAACGGGAAACCTGCTGCTTGCCAGTCTTATGGTCAAAAATAAGCGCGGATACGCGATATGGAAAAGGGCCGAGGCGCAAGCCCCGACCCTTTATCGCATTGATGGCTATCGCTGCGCGTGGATGACAGCCTAGAACGTCTGCTCGTAGTCGCTGTGCTTTTTGGCCGAACGCACCAGGAACTCCTGGTTGGTGTTGGTGCCTTTAAGACCCTTAATGAACGACGCGGCTGCGCGCTCGGTGTTGTTCATGCCGGCAAGAATGCGACGCAGACCAAAGACAAACGGACGCATCTGCTCGTCGACCAACAGGTCCTCGTTACGCGTACCGGAGGCAACGGGGTCGATAGCCGGGAAGATGCGGCGGTCGGCCAGTTCGCGATCGAGCTTAAGCTCCATGTTGCCGGTGCCCTTGAACTCCTCAAAGATGACCTCGTCCATCTTGGAACCGGTGTCGATGAGGGCAGAGGCCAGGATGGTGAGCGAGCCACCGTTCTCGATATTACGGGCTGCACCCAGGAAGCGCTTGGGAGGATACAGTGCCGCCGAATCGACGCCGCCCGAAAGGATGCGGCCCGAGGCGGGCGCCGCCAAGTTGTAGGCGCGGGCAAGACGCGTGATGGAGTCGAGCACCACCACAACATCGCCGCCCAGCTCCACGATGCGCTTGGCGCGCTCGATGACAAGCTCTGCCACGCGAGTGTGGTTATCGGCGGGCATATCGAAGGTCGACGCCACAACCTCGCCCTTGATGGAACGCTGCATATCGGTGACCTCTTCGGGGCGCTCGTCGACGAGCAGGCAGATGAGGTGCACCTCGGGATTGTTAATCGAGATAGACTGGCAGATCTTCTTGAGGATCGTGGTCTTGCCGGCCTTGGGCGGGGACACGATCAGGCCACGCTGACCCTTGCCGATCGGCGACACGATGTCGATGGCGCGACCGGTAATGGAGTCCTTGCCGTGCTCCATGCGCAGCGGCTCATTGGGATAGACCGGGGTGAGGTCGCCGAACTTGGGACGGTTGCGAATCTGCTCGGGGTCCAGACCGTTGACGGTCGTGATTTTGGCGAGGCCGGCGCGCTTGTCGCCGCCGCGCGAAGGACGCAGCGAGCCCTCGATAACGTCGCCCGTGCGCAGGCGCGCGGAGC
>CABUUE010000249.1 GCA_902494685.1 uncultured Collinsella sp. | reverse complement strand
TCATTATCAAGGTCGACAATCGCCAGCGCCGAACCGCCAGAAACCTCGCCACCGACAATCAGCTTATTGCCATACAGCGTGGGCATGCAGGCACAACCCGTAAGACCAAGATCGATGACGCGTTCTTCGGAAATGCGCGAAGAGGCCCTTGCCTTTGTATCGGACAGCGCCAGCACGTGGAGCTTACCGTCGCGCGAGATCACATAGGCATGCTTGCCGTCTTTGGACAGCACACAGCCGGAGTTGACGATGGCACCAACCGAAACGCTGCTGAGCACATCACCCGTCGACTTGCTCAGCATCTCAACGGTACCTGCACTCGTCGGAACCAGAATATAGCCGTCGCCCGCTGTAGCGCTCGTCCAGTAGTAGCCCTCATCAGCATTAACATGCTGCCAAGAAACAGCGCCGGTCAGGATATTAATACGCGTCAGATGGCCGTTATTGTACGTACTCGTTCCAAAGTCGACATCAACGGTGCCGACGTACAAATAGTTGCCGTCGACCGTCAGCTGAGAATTCGACTGAGCAGATTTGCTCACAGAGTCAGTGACCCAAACCGTCGTCAGCGTATCGGCCGTCAGAGCCTGGACCGCACCGCCGTCGAGCGGAACGATAACCAAACCGTTCGTATAAATCGGACGCGCGGTGTAGCCAATCGCAGTCTTAAGGCTCGACTCGACAAGCACCTTGCCCGACTCGGCATCGATCTTAAGCAAACGCTTGTTCACGGCAAGGTAAACGTTACCGTTCACGACAATAGGCTCGCTCGCATTGGGATACGTGGCACCCGAGTAGGCCTTCCAATCGAACGTCCAAGAGCTTGCCAGTGCGCCCGTAGGCGTGGACACGTTCTTGACCACCGCATTGGAATTGCCACTCCAGTCGGCTTTCCAATCGGTCGGGCGCGAAGCGCTCGGATCGACTACGACTTCATCGGGATTAGGAACAGTGTCACCAGGGGCGTAAGCCCAGACGATTTTGTCGCCCGACTTGAGCACGTAATCGCTCTCAAGCTGAGGCCCCGGAACGCCGTTAACAAAGAACGACCATGCACCCGACAGCTCGGTGCCATCAAGCGGGGAGACAAGACTATGAACGCCCCAATAACCAAATTGGTCGTACATCTTGGACTCAACGCCAATGGCATCGAAGTAGGCAGCGGAGGCGTCCTTGATCGTCGTGCCCTCGACAAACACCTGCGTTGAAGGATCGGTCCAGCGCTGCGCCTTCTCATCCTTCTTGCCGATAATCTCCATTGAAACGGAAACCTGGCCGGGCATGGTTCCATCAAAGCCATAGACCCAGGTGACCTTGTCCCCGGCCTTGAGTGTGTAATTGCCCGCGCCGACATTGGCCGCCTGACCGTTAACGAAGAACTGCCAGAATTTCCAAGTGTTTTCGTTAACTTTCTCGCTCGAAAGCTTCACGGTCTTGTTGAACGGTGAAGTCAGCGACTCGAGATACCAGCCGTACGCGCCTTTCCCCGTTTTGGCACCAATGCCGGCTTTTTTAAAGGCCTGCTCGGAAAGATCCGCAGCGGTCGCGCCCTCTTCCACCAAAGCTGTCGTGGGCTGCGCCCATGTCTGCTGAGCACCCGAGGCGTCCTGGCCGATAACGGTACAGCTAACGGAAATCTGATTGGCGGGCGCGGGGTCACCGTACTTCGAGTAGCACCAGACGACGGAGTCGCCGTCCTTGAGCGTGTGGCCGCCAGCGCCGACCGCGGAGGCGCTGCCGTTGACGAACAGCTGCCAGTACGCTCCGGTCGCCGGGTCGTAGGCGAGCGTGCGGCCGGAGTCGAAGGGCGACGTGATCGAGTTGAGCGCCCAGCCCCAGGAGCCGTTGGGGTCGTAGTCGGCCTTGAGGCCGGCCTGCTTGAAGAGCTGCTCGGAGAGGTCGGCCGCGGTCGAGCCCTCCCTCAGAGCGATCTTCTGCGCGGCGGCCCAGGTCTGCTGGGCGCCTTCGGCGTCGGTGCCGACGACGGAGCACGTGGCCGAGACCTCTTGGCTTGCGGCTTCGGTAGGCTGAGATTCAGCCTCATCGGAAGCGGCTACAACGCTTTTGACGTTCTGTTCGGATGAATCCGGCGAAGCAGTAGAAGCCTCGACTGCGGCAGAATCGTCCGACGCTACGCCGTTGCTATCTGCGGTATTCGTCGAAGTGCCATCGTTGGCCGACGCATCGCTCGCGTTAGAGCCGGTTTCAGAAACGACACCGTCGGCAGTACCGTCCGCGGCCCCCGCACCCTCGCCCGGCGTCGCAGCCTGAGCCGCAGCATCGGCAATGCCCTCGGCGCCCTCGGCCCACAGCTGAGCCGGCGTGGTGCCAAAGGCCATCGCGAAGGCCAGGAATGCCACCAGGCCGCGCTTGGCTACGCCGCGTGCAATCGCTGCACGGCGATGCAGCGAGGCGCGCTCGCGCTCGTCCTCAAACATATCCATTTGTCCCCCATTGTCTGTACTTGGAGCATTGCCCAGCGGCTGCCCCACGTCATCGCGCATGTTACGCTCGAGTTCCCCCATCGGGGTCCCCCTTCCCTCCAG
>CABUUE010000248.1 GCA_902494685.1 uncultured Collinsella sp. | reverse complement strand
GAGGCGGGCTTGGCCTCGCCGTTTTCGCCCTGCTCCTCAAACTCATCCTTGTAGTAATAGGTGCCGGTATCTGCCAGCGAATTCTTTGCAGGCTGCGTGCAGTCCTTGTCCGTGTAAATAGGGGTCTGTTTCTGGAAGTAGTAGTAGCGGTTGGTGTCGGCCGGCTCAAAGGTCGCAACCGTATTGCCCAGATCGCCGGCAGCCCACTTGTTCGCGTAGAAATTCACGGTCTTGGCGCCGTTGGCAACGGTCGTATTGTTCTCGATGTAATCCTTGAGCCCCGTTACCTTCTCGGGCGTAAACAGGTTGTCGAGCGCAGTGCTCTTCACGCTCGAGGTGTACTTCACGCGGATAGGCTGAGCGCTGTCGACCGAAAGCTTGCCGTCTACGGTCTTAAAGTGGCTCAGCGGAATCAACGACGCAGGAATGCTGACCGTTACGACATCGCCCTTCTGGGGATTGTCATCACCAGCACGCTGCACGGTAATGAGCAGGTCTTTTGCTTTACCATCGAACTCGTACGTATCGGTCTTGGTTTCTTTGTTGACCGTCTTGCTCGCCTTGGTAAACGGCGTGCCGTTGATGACGACCTCGGTGAAGCTGTCGACCTGCATAAAGTCGCCCAGCTCATCGGTAAACGTGATGTAACCGGACTTGGTCGCGTCGTAGCCCTTATCAATTTCGGTCGGATAAGGCGCCTCCGATGTGATGGCCTGTGAGATGTCGTCGAAGACCTTCTTGAGCTCTTCGGCATCGGTCGCCGACTTGTAGTAGTCGGAGTTTTCCGCGCGTGCACCATGAGCGTCCCATGCCGTGGCATTGGGGTAGTTGCTCGAAACGGCCTGCATGAACTTGTTCTCTTTTTGGCTTTTTCCCGAATCCTGGATACCAGCACTGGGGTTCGCGCCATCAAAGATGCCGATGGTATAAACGGTGGCCTTGCCGTCCTTCATATTCTTAGCAGCTGTCACGGCAGCGTTGGCGACACCCGCATCGAATTTATTTTGCTTTGTTGGCGTACCGTCGGTAAAGAACACAATAATCTTCTTGGCGTCTTTGCGGCCATAAGTGGTAGTGATTTTCTCGGCCAGCTCTAGGCCATAGTCGGCGCGCGTGGCGCCGGCAGGCTGAATTTGATTAATTGTATTCTTCTTGAGATCATCCGCATTGCTGCCGGAACAGTAGGTCAATTCTTTCATAACCTGGGTGTAATTGTAGGAGTACCCTCCGTCGCGATACATATTGTTGCCGATATCGTTGGACTTCTTGCCCGCAAACTTAACAATGGCAACCCTATGCTGCCTATTGACGCCCTCGATGCTCTCATTTTGTTTTGCGATGGTATCGATAAAGCTGTTCGCAGCACTCTTCAGCGCATCGATACGCTTAGGTGAATCTCCGCCGCCCATATGATCATCCATCGAGCCAGAGGCGTCCAGCACCATCACGATGTCAAGCGGCGTGGTGACTGTCACGGTTGAATTAGACGTCGAGGACATCGCCGAAAGCGTAGTCAGGAAGTCCGACTCTTCGTTTCCCTCGGTTGCCATGACCGTCTTGTCGGTCCAGATTCGACCGACGTTTTGAGTCGTCACCTTATTGCCGCTGTGGCCGGCCGCCCATTTTTCCCAGCGTCCGCTGGTGTCGGGGTCGACGACCGTTCCGCTCACCGCCGGTCCGTCCATTCCTGTGCTGGACCTAGCGTTGGCCTCGGGCAGCATGGCGAATGCTGCGGCTGGCAATACCAGCACTACGGCCAGTATCACCGCCAAGAGACCCCTCGTGTACTTACTCATCGCGTCTCCCTTCTCGCGGTCTCAGACCTTGCAACAGCCTAAAGTTACGAAATGAGACACAATTTGGGCAGGTGACACACGTTCCAGATTTGATTTTGGGCGTGAGACAAATGTCTCACCAAAGTTGAGACACGAGGGTTTTCGCAGGAAAACGGGTGCGACTCGGAGCCGACAGGCCAAAATGATCCGTTTTCCTCCGTCTCCGGGGGACCAGTTGGTAACGCTCGCCACGAAATCGGGCCATCTACTACGTTTGACTCGATACCCCCGACCATAGCCGCTTTTCATGAAAAACCGCAAGCGTTCTACCTGCGGTTTTCATTTCGCATTACTTGACGTGGTCGAGGGCTGCCGCCTAAACGTAGTAGATAGGCCCATTTCGCGGCAGACGGGTCACGCGGCAGCCCTCGCAAGGCCAAAATAATCCGTTTTCCTCCGTCCACGGAAGATCAAAGGCTGTTACGGATATGGTGCCATTTCAAAACTATGCCGGATTACGGGGCTAAAGTCGGGACCCTCATCCATACCCTCATTTTTTGAAAAACGGCAGGCTGTCTACCTGCGGTTTTGTTTTTGCGATTTTCTGCATGGTCGGAGATTCGCTATCCAGCCCCGTAATCCGTCATAGTTTTGTTCGCGACGGCACAACCGCGCGTTTAAGCGCGGGGCCGGTGGGGCATTTTTGCCCCACCGGCCCCTATTCCAGCGCTATTCCGGCTTGGTTTCTACTGTGGGAGTCTTGTCCGCTGCGACTGGGGTGCGGGCGGTG
>CABUUE010000247.1 GCA_902494685.1 uncultured Collinsella sp. | reverse complement strand
GCCCGCCGCAGACCCCGCGCGGTCGAGCAGGCTCTCGCGCAGCTGGTCTACATCAACGTCAATCTTCATGGTGTAGCCTCCTACCAGACCAGGACCTTACCCATCAACGCCGAGCACATCCACGGCAGCAACAAAAGCCGCCGCCTGTTTGTCGTCCATCTGCGCAGCCAAACGCCCCACGGGCTCATCGTAGGCGAACTGCACCTTATCGATAAAGCAATCCCAAGCACGCTCATCCACGCGCACGGCGGCCTCACAATACTGGCCGAGCTTTTTGAGTCCATACCAAAACGCATTCACATGGCGCACAGGATCCTCATCCAGCACACCATCGTAGCGACGCCCGTTAAACTCGCGCATGCGCGCCACGGCAACCTTGAGTGAATCGCCGCCCTCGGCAGAAGCCTCATCCACCAGCTCCGGAATCGCAACCTCACGCCGAACATCGTGCCTGGTAGCACCGTCGTACTCGCCCACCAACACATCTTCGTCAAGCCGAGGATCGTAGTCGATATAGCTACTGCCGCGGCAAATCCCATGCGGCGAGTCAGAGCCAAACGCACAGAACAACCCGCCGTCGGCAACAACACGACGGTAGGTCTCAAACAACTTCTTAACCTGAGTGAGCAACTCGGAAAGCTCTCCGGTATCGCACGCAGTCTCGATCGCAACGCACGCAGGCTCGGGCAACGATACCGGCTCCACCGTGCTCCCCGCGACGCGGGCGGCGCGCTCGGCCCGATATGCCTGTGACGCCAAGCGTGCTCGCTGCGCAGCGCCGCGCACGTTGGTAAGCTCACGCTCCAACGCCACGTCACCAGCAACATCGCCCGCAAACCCGTCAGTGCCCTGCGGCCCGGTCGCGCTCAGCTCAGACTCAAACGTCGCCGTGATCATACCCGCAAGGTCCGTTGCGTCGGCGGCACAACGCAACTGCTCCAGCTGCGTGCACAGCAGATCGACATCTAGGGGCACGGCATCCACAATGCGCACGTCACTCAGACGCGCCACGTCCAGCAGCACCATAGCCCCCGCAGCATCGTACGCCGCACGAACCCTGTCCGCCGTATTGGCGCGCAGCTTTACCTCGATAAACGCAAGCGTCTGCTCCAAACGGACCAGCAGCTCGGCCTTGTCCTCCATACGCAAAAAGGCAGCATAGCGACGCTCCATCCGCAGCGGACCAACAATGCCCGCCTGCTTGCGAGCGTGTGCAAGCGCAGCGCCCTCAACACGACGGACATACCCGTCAACAGCCCGTACGGCAGACTCGCGCGCAGCGCGCTCGGCAGCCTCGACGTCCCTAAGCACGCCCAGCAGCTCGTGGGAGCGCGCCTTTCGCACCAACTCTCCGCGATCGTACCGTTCAAGCGCGGCCTGGCGCTTGGCCACCGACTCAAAGCCAAACAGCTCGTCGAGCAACTCGCCAACAGAACGCTCACCCGCCATGGCAAAGCCTCCCTACTCGAACACGCCAACACGCCCGCGGGCCCACGCGCACGCAAGCCCGCACGCCCGCACTCCTACAGATCTAGCGCCTTCTTCGCGGCATCAACCGGATCGCCATCCATGTAGAACACCGGGCTCAAGCCCGAGATAATCTCGGACGAAACGCTCTGCAGGCCCGCGATGGCACTCAGCGGCAAAATCACGCGCTTGGCGCCGGCGTTTTTGGTCACGCGCATAATGTCCTCGAGCCCGCGGATCTCGTCCATAGAGCCCGACATGCGCAAGATTCCCGGAATCGCCAGCGCAGGCATCACCGGGCGGTTGCACGCCGCAGAGCAAAGTCCCACAAACTCGGCGAGCGAAACTTCCTCGGACAGGCCCTTGCTCTGCAGGTCGTTGTAAAACAGCAGGTAGTCCTTGGAGCCAATGTGCATGCCCGGCGCCACGCGGTTCGCCAGGTTCACAAAGTTGTCGAACGCGGCTTCCAGCGTATCGCGCACTGGCTTGTTAAAGGCCACGCCCTCGTACTTAAACTTGCACTCGCCGGCAACGGCCTTGTTCTCCAGCTTGTATACGGCAACCTCGCCGCCCTGCGACCTGCCCACGCCAAATACGTGGCCGGACAGCAGCGGCCCGTCGGGAATCAGCGTGTCCTCGGTCTGTTCGGGCACGCGCACCACGTGCACGTCCTGCGGGTTGTCGGCATCCATATAGCCCAGGTTGACGTCGATAAACTCGACGCCCGCCATAATCTTGAGCTGCTCCTTGACGCGGCGACGGCCCTCGATGGCGTAGTCCAGCAGCCAGCGCACATCGTCCTTGTCCATGGCCTCGTCGGGGAACAGCAGCTTGGCAAGGCCGCTAAAGGTCTTGCGCACGGCAATCTCGTCACGCTTGTTAAAGTCGCTGTTAAAGCGGAAATACCGGTCGATATGGTGCGTAAAGTCTTTGCGGCGCATCTCCTTGCAAAACTCCGACAAACAGTCGGTGATCAGGCCATAATGCCCGGTCAGCAGGCTCGAGCGCATCTTGGGAATCTCCCAGCCCGGCAGGTAGTAATGGATACGGTCGAAGAAGGCCGAATCGTTGTTAAACTCCGGCGGGAACGGATCAAACAG
>CABUUE010000246.1 GCA_902494685.1 uncultured Collinsella sp. | reverse complement strand
TGGCCCGTTCGTCTAGCGGTTTAGGACGCCGCCCTCTCAAGGCGGAGATCACCAGTTCGAATCTGGTACGGGCTACCACGCATCTGATACCCGGACTTCCCATGGAAGGCCGGGTTTTTTATTTTCAAACAACCGGCTGCAATTCCCGTTTGAACCAGAGCTTTGCGTTCTGCTTATGGCCCTTACGGGTACAATATCCAAGATAATTTGACTGTTAGAAGGAGCCTCATGACTGAGTCCTCTCAGCATACGTCCAAGCCCCAGGTCGAGGTTGAGGCCTCGGGCGGAGACGACAATAAGAGCGCACGCCGCGGCGCCATCTTTATCGGCGTCGTGCTGGTGGGTTATATCGTCTATCTGGTTGTAACCGGGCAGATGGGGCAGTTCTGGGCCGCTATGTCGAGCGTCCAGGCGTCATGGCTCTTTGTCGCGTGTCTTTGCATGTTCATGTATCTGTTCTTTGGCATTGTGGCCTATGCGATCGCTGTCTGGCTCGACCCCAATTCACCCGTCGGCATTCGCGACCTCATTTCGGTCGAGGCGAGCGGCATCTTCTTTGGCAACCTCACACCTATGATGATGGGCTCGACTCCTGCTCAGATCTACCGCCTGACCAAGGCGGGCCAAAATGTCGGCGAGGCCGGAGCCACGCAATTCACGCGCTTTATCGTGTATCAGTTTGGCCTCGTTGCCTGGGGCGCTATCCTACTGCTTGCTCGCATGCCGTTTTTTGCCGAGCGCTATGGCGACATGACGCTGCTGTGCGTCTTTAGCTTTGGTGGGCACTGCTGCATCTTGCTTGGCATCTTCGCCGTCGCGCTCATGCCTAAGACCGTCACGCGCGTCGCCCACTGCATCATCAATTGGCTTGAGCGCATTGGTGTCTCGGCCACTAAGATCGAGGGATGGCGCACGTTTGTCGATGGCGAGATCTACTCCTTCTCCGAGAAGTTCAAGCTTTCAGCCGGACATTTTTCTTCCATGCTGCTCACCGTGTTTATCACCATGCTGCAGCTCGCGTTTTTCTATCTGGTGCCTTATTTCCTGATGCTTGCCTTTGGCCACCACGAGGTCGACTTTTTCTCGGTCATGGCCGCGAGCGCCTTTGTCCAGCTTCTGAGCTCTGCGGTCCCCTTGCCCGGTGGAACTGGTGGCGCTGAGGGCGGCTTTGCATTGTTCTTGGGTCATTTCTTTGGGTCGGCTTCGACCGCCGGCTATCTGCTGTGGCGCCTCATTACGTTCATTGCGCCGACCATTTTGGCTGCGCCCCTGCTGGGCCTTAAGAGCGCCCACAACGAGAGCATCCATGCGCGCTGGGATCGCGTGATGCGCAAGCTCGGCCGCACGCCTCAGATGCCCTCTGTGGCCGCGAAGCCGCACCCCACGAATGCTGTTACCGTTGATCCCAAGAAGCACGCTCAGAAGGCTTCTGGGGCCGCTAAGCCGGCTCATAAAGCCTATGTGCGCCAGACAGGCGATGGTATTCGCGTATCTCCGTCGGCACTCAATAAGAAGAAGCATCCTAAGTCGCAGTAGGGCAGTCGTGCGTTCTTCATGACGCGGGGCATATTTGTGCCGTATGGGGGATAATCCTCTTACGTAGATTATCTCTCATCTGTTGATGAATGCTCGCATATCGAAGGGACACGCCCATGGCAACCAGCAAACCGCGTCTTGACCGCCGCATCGTTCGCAGCCGTAATGCCATCCTTTCGGCTTTCGAGCGCCTGCTCATGGAAAAGCCGTTGGCAGACATTACGGTGAGTGCCATCGCGCGCGAGGCCAATGTCGACCGCAAGACCTTTTACGTTCACTTTGGTACGGTTGACGGCCTGCTCGATGCCATTGCCGTCGATGTGGTGGAGATGATTGTCGACTCAGTCGAGAAAACGCTTGCTTCCATGGACGGCGACACCAACGAGCGCGCCCTTGGCGCGGCGGCGACCTTCTTTAAAACCGTTAACGAGGCGCTGTGCAACAACCTCGTGCTCAATCGTCAGCTGATCGAGAACATTCCGCTCGATGATTTTATGGCTCGTCTTCGTGCACCGCTCGAGCACGAGATTGCCGAGCGCGATCTACTGCCCCAAGGTCTCAAGGACGAGATGTTCGACTACTATCTGGCGTTTTTGCTGTCGGGTATTATCGGTATCTATCGCACGTGGGCGCTGTCTGACGGCTCGGTTCCTATCGAGCGCGTCTCGGAGGTTGCTAATAATCTGACGTTGAGCGGCCTTTCGAGTTTGGAATCTCGTTTCGAATAGCACATGCCCTTACCTCCCCTGAGTTGCGGTGAAATAGGGACTGAATAGGTCTTTTAAAAACCTAAAGGGTGTGCGGACGATTTCTTGGACCGCGCCTAGGCGTATCCAATTGGGAATCCTCCGATGCGCCTTCGCACGCTCGCACGACCTCGATACCATGCGAGCGTGCGAACTCGACGAGCTCTGCGTTGCGGGCGTTTATGGTGCCGAAGGCGGCGGGGCACACAATAAGGCGCGCACAGTGGACGAGGAGCTCTTTGGCGCGGGCTATGGTTTTATCCCCGATCGGCTCGAAGGCGCGCTCGGCCACGCATTCCGTCGCCAGG
>CABUUE010000245.1 GCA_902494685.1 uncultured Collinsella sp. | reverse complement strand
GCGGTCCCGTGTTCGCCTTCGCCAAGCCCGTGCCCGTCTACCTCAACAACCTCAAGCACCCCAAGCGCGACGAGGTCCTGGTGAGCGTGGCCGGCCCCGCGTCGAACATCGCACTCGCGTGTCTTGCCGCGGTCCTCATGCGCGCAACGTACGGCAGCCTCTACACCAGCATGTCCTTTGCCGTGGCATCACAGATCATGAACTTCGGCGCCACGTTTATCGTGGTCAACCTGTCGCTCGCGTTCTTCAACCTCATCCCGATTCCGCCGCTCGATGGCTCGTCGATCATCGTACCCTTCCTCAAGGGCAAGGCACTCGCAAACTACTACCGCCTGCAGCAATACGCCATGCCCATCCTCATCCTGGTGCTGTACCTGCTGCCCATGTGGACCGGCATCGACGTGATCGGTCGCTATTTCGACGTTACCGTGTATCCGCTTGCTGAGCAGCTGCTCAACTTCGCAATCGCCGGCATCTAAGGTAAACTTACAGGTCGACCGTGCAAAACGGTCGTAACATGCACCCAAACCGCGCCGCGAAGGCGCCGTCAAAGGAGGTCGAAGATGTCGTATCGCGTGTCGACGCAGGTCTACAGCGGACCGTTCGACCTGCTGTTGCAGCTGGTAACCCGCCAAAAAGTAGATATCGGCGCCATCTCCATCAGCGAGGTGGCCGAGCAGTACCTTGCCGAGGCCGAGCGCATCGAGGCACTGGACCTAGATGTGGCAAGTGACTTTTTACTGGTCGCGGCAACCCTTTTGGACATCAAGGCCGCCTCTCTGGTGCCCCAGGAGGCCCCGCGCAAAGCCGACGACGATGACGAGTTCGACGAAGACCTCGAGGAACTCAGCGCGCTCGACGGCGACGCCCTGCGCGAGGTCCTGATCCAGCGCCTCATTGCCTATAAGCAGTTTAAAGGCGCGGCTGCGGCCCTCGGTGCCCGCATGCAGGCCGAAAGCCGCATGCACCCGCGTGTGGCCGGCCCCGATCCCGAGTTCCTGGGTCTCATGCCCGACTATCTGGCCGGTATTACCCTGCGCGGCCTGGCCGTTATCTGCGCCGACCTGGACGGCAAGCGACAGACCTTCTTGCTGGAGGCCGAACACGTGGCGCCGCATCGCGTACCGCTCGACCTGACGGTGGCCTCAGTCGACCGCTTTACCATGACGCACCAAACCTGCACCTTCCGCGAACTGCTGGACGGCGAAGCCACGACCGAGCAGCTCGTCGTCACCTTCCTGGCCATGCTGGAGCTCGCCAAGCGCGGCTCGCTCACGCTGAGCCAGGACGAGATCTTCGGAACCATCTGTATCAACCGAGTCGAAGGGGCCGAGGCATACGTGCCCGGCGAGGGCCCCGAACTCACCGAATAGGAGCCGCAACCATGTCAACCCTTTCCACGCTGGAGGCAAACAGCCTCAAAGGCGCCCTCGAGGCGCTGCTGCTGGTGTCAAGCGACCCGGTGAGCGCGCCCGCGCTGGCCGGCGCGCTGGATATCGCCCCCGGCGAGTGCGCATCGCTGCTCGCCGAGCTCAAGGTTGAGTACGAGGAGGCCAACCGCGGCTTTCAGCTGCGCGAGGTCGCCGGCGGCTGGCGCCTGTTTACTCACCCCGCCTACCACGACGTGGTCGAGGCCTACGTGCTGAGCTGGGACACGCAAAAGCTGTCGCAGGCGGCGCTCGAAACCCTGGCCGTCATCGCATACCACCAGCCTGTGACGCGCGAGGTGGTCAAGGGCATCCGTGGCGTCAATTCCGACGGCGTCATCGCGTCACTCGTGGACAAGGGCCTTGTGCGCGAGCTGGGCCGCGACCCCCAGCGCGGTCAGGCCATCATCTACGGCACGACCAACGCCTTCTTGGAAAAGTTCGGCCTGCGCTCCACCCGCGACCTGCCCGATCTGGAGCAGTTTGCCCCCGACGAGCAGTCGCGTCAGTTTATCCGCGAGCGCCTGAGCGGCCGCAGTATTCAGTCCACGCTCGAGGAGCAGGCCGAAGACCTGGACGAAGAGCGCGAACTGCTCGATACCGATGTTGAAGATGTTGATGCAGTCGAGGACTTGGAAACCCTGGACGTCGACGAGACCTCGGAGGATTTGCATGACGAGGACTAACGAAGCAGAGGAGACGCGCATCGCAAGCGCCGCGGACACCACGGCGTCCGCAACCGACGCCCAGCCCGTCTATCCGCACACCATGCGCCTGCAGCGCTTTTTGGCGCGCGCGGGCGTGGCGAGCCGCCGCGGCTCGGAGGACCTGATGACCGCCGGCCGCGTGACCGTCAATGGCCAGGTCGCGACCGAACTGGGCACCAAGGTCGACGTCGACCGCGATCACATCGAGGTCGACGGCATGCCCGTCAAGCTCAACCAGGGCGCCGTGTACCTGATGCTCTACAAGCCGACCGGCTACCTCACCACCATGAGCGACCCGCAGGGGCGCCCTTGCGTGGCCGACCTGGTCCCGCGCGACCGCTTTCCGGGGCTCTTCCCGGTGGGTCGCCTGGACCGCGACACCACGGGCCTTTTGCTCTTTACGACCGACGGCGACCTGTCGCAGGATCTGCTGCACCCCAGCAAGCACGTCTACAAGACCTACCAGGCGCTC
>CABUUE010000244.1 GCA_902494685.1 uncultured Collinsella sp. | reverse complement strand
CTCAAAACGCACGTTCCCATCGAAAGCTCAAGATAGCCGGCGTCGTTGCGCTGGTGCTCGTTGTCGCGCTGCTGGGGTTTGCCGGCAACTTCTTGTTCGACTTTGCCCTGAACCCCCAAGCGCCGTACACCATGAAGATGATGCAGGACGGCAAGGACGCCGAAAAAGGCGAGCAGCCGGATGCCGAGGAAACCGAGGCGCGGGCGTGGTTTAAGGAGAACCGCGAGAGCAGCAGCCTCACCGCAGATGACGGAACCGAGCTTGCCGCTTGGTATTTTGCCGCCCCAGAGACCACACACAATTACGCTGTCTGCCTACACGGATACACCAACGAGCCCATCGGTATGGCCCGATACGCCAAACGATTCCATGACCGCGGCATGAACGTACTCGCACCCGCCGCCCGCGCCCACGAGCGCTCCGGCGGCGACTATATCGGCATGGGCTGGCCCGAGCGCCTCGACATCGTCGCATGGATCGAGCGAATCGTTCAGGCTGACCCCGAGGCGCGCATCCTGGTCTTTGGCGAGTCGATGGGTGCGGCAACCGCCATGAACGTCGCGGGGGAACCTCTGCCCGCAAACGTGAAATGCATTATCGAGGACTGCGGTTATACGAGTGTTTGGGACGAGTTTTCCCTGCAGCTCAAGGACGTGTTCGGCCTGCCCAGCTTTCCCTTGCTCGATGTGGCAAACTTGGTGTGCAACGTGCGCGCGGGCTACGACTTTCATAAGGCGAGCAGCGTGGAACAGCTCAAGCACGCAACGGTCCCCATGCTGTTTATCCACGGCGACCAGGACACCTTTGTACCGTACAGCATGCTCGACCAAAACTACGACGCGTGCGCCAGCAAGGTCAAGCAAAAGCTCACCGTCCATGGCGCCACCCACGCCAAGAGCGCGCAGGTCGACCCCGAACTCTACTGGAACACGGTCGACAACTTCCTCGACAAGAATTTTTAGGCAAAAAGCAACGTCTGGGGTTTTGTTGCCAAAAATCGGTTTGTAGTCGGCGGTATTCGATTTTTCACCGCACTTCTGAAAAGCCGCCCGCGAGCGTTGTGCTCGTGGGCGGCTTTTGCTCAACTTACGCTACAAAAGCGCTTGATATGTCCAATAGACAGGTGCTACTTGACCTCGATGAGCTCGTACTTGCTCGTGCCCAGGCCGATCTTCTCGGCATGCGCGATGCACGCGCGCCAGTCGGTGTCGGGATGCGTGATGCAGAAGGGATCCTTGGCCTGCTCGCCCTCCAGATGCTCGTGGTTGTGCTCCATCTTGGCAGCACTATCGGTAAGCTCGGTGTTGGGCAGCGGCTCGGATGCCATGACGGCATCGGCGCAGGCCTGGTCGATGGCGACCGGGTCGAAGCTCGCAAACATGCCGATGTCGTTGACGATAGGCGTGTCGTTTTCGGGATGGCAATCGCAGTTGGGGCTGATATCCATGGCAAGCGAGATATGGAAGCTCGGGCGGCAGTCGACGACGGCCTTGGTGTACTCGGCGATCTTGCAGTTGAGCACGTCGGCCGCAGCGTCATAGCCGGGCTTGATACAGTCCTGGTTGCATGCCGCAATGCAGCGGCCGCAGCCCACGCAGCGATCGTGGTCGATAGCGGCGACGTGAACCGTGCGGGTGTTACCGTTGGCAAGCTCGCGCTCGCGGATGTCGTCAAACGAGATGGCGTTGTGCGCGCAGATCTTTTCGCAGGCATGGCAGCCAATGCAGTGCTCGGTCGCGACGTTCGGCTTGCCGGCGGCATGCTGCTCCATCTTGCCGGCGCGGCTGCCGCCACCCATACCCAGGTTCTTCATGGCACCGCCAAAGCCAGCCTGCTCATGGCCCTTAAAGTGGGTGAGGCTGATCACGATATCGGCATCCATGAGTGCCTGACCGATCTTGGCCTCGCGCACATACTCGCCGCCCTCGACCGGGACGAGCGCCTCGTCGGTGCCCTTGAGACCGTCGGCGATGATGATCTGGCAACCCGTGGCATACGGGGTAAAGCCGTTCTGATAGGCGGTATCGATGTGCTCGAGCGCATTTTTGCGGCTACCGACGTAGAGCGTGTTGCAGTCGGTGAGGAAGGGCTTGCCGCCCAGCTCCTTCACGACATCCGCGACGGCACGGGCGTAGTTGGGGCGCAAAAAGCTCAGGTTGCCCAACTCGCCAAAGTGAATCTTGATGGCGACGAACTTGTTCTCAAAGTCAATCTGCTCAATTCCGGCGCGGCGGATGAGGCGCTTGAGCTTGTCGAGCTGGCTCTCGCGAGCATGCGTGCGCAGGTTGGTGAAGTACACCTTAGCGGGTGCCGCGGGTGCAGTTGCGGTCATAGATCTATCCCCTCGGTCTATATGGCGTTACAGACATAAGAGGATGGTACCAGTTAAAGCAGAGTTAAAGTCAAGTACGGCACCTAGTCATTGGAGACGTTCTTAAATGAGTAGTCGCAAGGGACACTCTTTCGCCACCCGGCAGTTGGGGACAGTCCCCAAGTGCCGGCAGGAAAGGAACGTCCCCGAAGGCCGGCATATAGGGACAGTCCTTGCCAACCCGACCGGCAGACCGGCGAATCATCGGCATCTGGTAAGAGGGACGCGCCGTCACGTTTGTGGCGG
>CABUUE010000243.1 GCA_902494685.1 uncultured Collinsella sp. | reverse complement strand
TGTTCGATGGCGTGCACCGTGGACACCAGGAGCTCATTGCGGCGCTTGTCCGTGATGCCCGTGCCCATGGCTGCAAGGCAGTCGTAGTTACCTTCGATCCCGACCCGGACGTTGTGGTGAGCTCTTCGCCCGCTCAAAAATTGATGACGACGGCCGACCGTCTGCATGCCTTGGCTCAGACCGGGGTCGATGTGGTGGTGGCCGTTCCCTTTACGCCAGAGGTTGCGGTACTCGACCATGTTGGTTTTCTTGCGCTGCTGTCGCGCGTGGTTGACATTCGCTCGATTCGCGTTGGCAGCGACTTTAGGCTGGGTCGCGGCGGTGCATCTGGTGTTGCCGAGATGCGCGCCTGGGGTGCCGTGCATGGCGTTGATGTGTATGGTCACGACCTACTTTGCGAGGGCGGCGAGGCCATTTGCGCCACCCGTATCCGTCATGAGCTGGGACAGGGCCATGTGGAGCTGGCTGCTGAGTTACTCGGCCGTCCGTATATGGTGCGTGGCGGTGTTATTCGCGGCCGTCACGAGGGTTCTGGCATGGGCTTTCCCACGGCAAACCTACAAGTTCCCGATGGTATTCAGGTGCCTGCGGACGGCGTGTATGAGGGTCTGGTGCTGGTCGATGACACCGTGTGGCCCGCTGCCGTGAACGTCGGCCTGCCGCCAACGTATGCTGACGATGCAGCATCTGCGCATCTCGAGGCTAATTTAATTGGTTATACGGGCGACCTGTACGGCTCTTCCGTTTCGCTGGCGTTTACGCGCTGGCTGCGTCCCTCGCGTCTGTTCGATTCGCTGGATGAGTTGATCGCGACCGTCGAGGGTAATATCGAAGATATTCGTCACAACTTGGGCGAGCAGGGGGTGAGCATCCGTGATTAGCGATGAGGAAAAAGACCAGGTACGCGCTGCGTCCGACCTAGTCGCCATCGTGCAGGAAACGGTTGAGCTCAAGCCCCGCGGCCATGAGTTTTGGGGATGCTGTCCCTTTCATGGCGAAAAGACGCCGTCCTTCCACATTATTCCCGCCACGCAGGTGTGGCATTGCTTTGGCTGCGGCGAGGGTGGCGACGTCTTCACCTATATTATGAAGCGCGAGAACCTGAGCTTTCCCGAGTCAATCCGTTATTTGGCCGATCGCGCGGGTATTGAGCTGCACGACACCGGAGATCGCCGCGAGCGCGGTACCAAACGTGCGAGAATCTACGATCTGTGCGCCGAGACTGCTCAGTTCTACCACACCATGCTTATGCGTGGTAAGGACGGTCGTCCGCGTGAGTACTTTGCCAGCCGCGGCATGGGTGGCGACGTCTGCCGCCGCTACTGCCTGGGCTTTGCTCCGGGCCGCAACGCGCTGGTGTCGCACCTGTCCCAGGCGGGTTTTACCCCGCAGGAGATGATCGACGCCAATGTTGCCGTGAGCCGCGGGCGCGGGCAGCTTGCCGACCGCTTCTACGACCGCGTGATGTTTCCCATCTTTGACGAGCAGGGTCACAACATTGCCTTTGGCGGGCGCATCATGGGTGACGGCCAACCCAAGTACCTCAACACCGCCGAGACGAGCGTGTTTCATAAAAAGCGAAACCTCTACGGCTTTAATTGGGCCAAGGAGTTTATCGTCGCGCAGGATACCGCCATCGTTGTGGAGGGATATACCGACTGCATCGCCTGCTGGGAGGCGGGGATTAAAAACGTTGTCGCCACGCTGGGCACCGCGCTCACGGAGCATCACGTCAAGACGCTCACCCGCTTTGCCAAGCGCATCGTGTATATGTTCGACGGCGATGCCGCCGGTCAAAAGGCCGCCCGTCGCGCGATTCAGTTTATCGAGCAGGATTCGATGGACCTGCGCTGCGTGGTACTGCCTGACGGCAACGATCCCATGGAGTTCATCACGGCGCACGGCGGAGAGGAGCTGCAGGCGCGCATCGACGCTGCCGAGCCGCTTATGGACTTTGTCTACCGTTCGCTGCAGGAGTCGAGCGACATCACTACGCCAGGCGGTCGCGCCAAGGCGCTGGAGGATGCGCTGACGCTTATCTATCCGCTGCGCGATAGCTATATGATCGATACGTACTTTATCCAGATTGCCGATCTGCTGGGTTTGGATCTGGAGACCGTGCGTGCGAGCTCGGGTCGTGTGTTTCGCGATGTCGCCAAGCGCGAAGATGCGGAACGACGTCGTGAGCAGAACTATGAGCGCCAGCGGGCACAGGCTGAGCGGTCCGGTAGCGCGGGCGGTCGGGCGTCGGGCTCTCGCGATGCCGGTCGCGGTGCTTGGGCGTCGGGCGCGACGCCGCCGGTGTCCGCGCCGGTCGAAGAAGAGCCGTACGACTATGTCCCGCTCGATGCCTACGGTGCCGCGCCCGTAGAGGTCGTCGATGATCTGCCGCCGATCGATGTGCCTGATGGTATGGGCGCTGTGCCTGTGCCTGATGGTTCGAACGCACCGGCTGCGGCGGCGCCGATGGTTTTGACCGATCTAGAGCGCAAGTCCTTGGCAGGGGAGCGCGAGCTGCTGACTATGCTCACGAGCTACCCCGACCTGTTCCGCACGTATGCCGACCGTATCTGCTCGATCGAGTGGGTGGATCCGCGCCACGAGTCCATCGCGTGGGCCGTGCTCGCGACGCC
>CABUUE010000242.1 GCA_902494685.1 uncultured Collinsella sp. | reverse complement strand
GGTTGATGCCGTCGTTGAGCATGAGTTTGGCCCACATGCGGTGCGCAATGTTGCTCTCGACGGTATGGGCGATGCCGCAGCGCGTGTAGAGCTCGTCGATAGCGGCGACGGTCGCGGGGTCGGTGCCGGCGGCTGCACCAAAGCGGATCTCGCCCGCATTGGTAAAGGTGAGCGCGCCGTTGAGGAACACGGCGTCCATGCCCTGGCAGATACCAAGAACGGTATGCTTCCAGCCAAAGCGTTCGGCAATCTTTTGCTCGCTCGTAATGCCGTTGCACAGCGAGGCGATGAGCGTGTTGGGTCCCACGACACGCTCCATAGTCTTGAGTGCTTGGTCGAGACCGGTGGTCTTGACCGTCAGGATGACCAGATCGGCGGGCGCTGCCTCGCTGGCGCGGACGGACGTGAGATCGCAAGGCTTTCCGTTGACGGTGAGCGCATCGCCCGCGTGACGCTCAAAACGGGCGTCATCCATAACGTATCCGACGGCGTCATTGCCGAGGGCCTTGGCAATCATGCTGCCGTAGAGCAGGCCGACGCCGCCCTTGCCGATAAAGGCAACCTTGTTGATCTGCATGTGAATCATCTCCCCATATAAAAGGCGCCCGCGTAAGGGGCGCCTGATGGATTGTATGCTGCCGGGGTGATTGATGGGTGCGCGGGGCGGCTGTTATAAAAAAGAAACGTTTGCCTGGACGTTACACTGCGGGGCAGACCGCAAAGACGCGGGCGGGGTATCCGACGCCATCGCGGACCTTGGGGAAGGTGCAGAAGATGACGGCGCCCGTGGCTGGAAGCTCGTTTAGATGGTCCATGACTTCGATCTGATAGCGGTCGACCGAGAGGATGTATTGCTCGCCGGGGTAGGGGTAGGCGTCCTCCCGCGTGGTCACGCTCGTCTCCTTTCATCGGGCTTTTTGCTGATGTTAAAGCGGTGCCGTGACGGCCTGATTTCTGCTGCGTTACGATACGTTCTCAATTGCGATTCCGATGTGTTTCGATGACGTGACGGGTTTGTTTCGCCTTGTCAGGGCTTCGATGGGAGGGGAGGGGCCGTGCAATATCGCGTTGACCCCAAAAGCGGCAACCGTATCTCGGCGTTGGGGCTGGGCTGCATGAGGTTTCCCGGTGCGCCGGGACGCCCGGATGCGAAGACCGCCGACGCCATCATCTCCCGTGCGGTGGAGCAGGGGATTAACTACCTGGACACGGCCTATCTCTATCCCGGCAACGAGGCTTGTGTGGGCGCTTCGCTTGAGCGCCTAGGCCTACGCGACCAGGTTTTGCTCGCGACCAAGCTGCCACATGCTTCGTGCAAATGCGCGGAGGATTTCGATCGGTTCTTCGACGAGCAGCTGCGTCGCCTGCGGACCGACCATATCGACTATTACCTTATGCACAACATTACCTCGCCCGCCCAGTGGGGGCGCGTGGTGGCACTGGGCATCGAGGACTGGATTGCGCGCCAAAAGGCTTCGGGGCGCATTCGCCAGATCGGTTTTTCATACCACGGCAGCGCGGCGGACTTCCTCACGATGCTCGATGCGTATGAGTGGGACTTTTGCCAGATCCAGTACAATTACGCTGGAGAGCGCTATCAGGCGGGAACGGCGGGGCTCATGGCCGCCGCCGAGCGCGGGCTCGCGGTGTTTGTGATGGAGCCGCTACTGGGCGGGCGTTTAGCGGGCAAACTGCCGCCACGGGCTCGCGCTGTGCTCGATAGTGCCCGTGACCCGCATTTGCGCACTCCTGCCGCCTGGGGTCTTTCGTGGGTGTGGAATCATCCTCAGGTGACGATGCTGCTTTCGGGTATGACCGATACCGCGCAGGTGGATGAGAACGCGGTGTTGGCCGATCGGGCCCTGCCGGATTCGATGACAGCTACTCAGCTCGATGCCATCGCGCGTGTGTTGATGGAGTTTGAGAAATCGAACCGTGTGCCCTGCACGGGATGCGGCTACTGCATGCCATGTCCCAAGGGCATCAATATTTCCGGCTGCTTTGCCGCCTACAACGCGAGCTATGCGCACAGCTGGTTTACGGGTCTATCGCAGTACTTTACGGCGAGCGCGGTGCGCACAAGCGAGGCCAAGCTGGTGAGCAATTGCGTCAAGTGCGGCAAATGCGCGCGCCACTGCCCACAGCATATCGATATCCCCGAGCGTCTCGATGACGTGCGCCGACGTTTCCAGCCTGGCCCCGTAACGGTCATGCTTAAAGTCTTCGGCAAAACTCGCTCCTCATGACCCTTTTATAACTTGCGCTGGAATAGTTCCTGCTTGCGGCAGAATAGGGCTTAAACAGGGACTATTCCACCGCAACTGAAGGGGGCTGTCGTGGGCCATCGGGATTCATGGGATGATTCGCGTGAGGTTCGTTGGGGCATTTTGGGCGCTGGGCACATTTCTCATCGATTTGCATCGTCGCTCAAGAAGGTCGACGGGGCACGGCTGGTGGCTGCGGCTGGTCGCACTCCTGCACATGTCGAGGAATTTTGCCGAGCGTTTTCGATCGATGCTGCGCATGGCCATGCCTCGGCCGACGATAACGGCGATGCGGCTTATGACGCGCTGATTGCCGACCCCGATGTCGACGCAATCTACTTGGCTCTTCCGCATGGCATGCATACGCGTTGGGCCTGTCGC
>CABUUE010000241.1 GCA_902494685.1 uncultured Collinsella sp. | reverse complement strand
CTTTTTCAACCGCCCGATTGCCACAATAGATTGGAGCGTCCGCCCGCAAACGACCTCGTTTTACACCCACCAAATCCTTTGCCTTTTGTCGCCTTTTTGCTGTTCGTAGCCTTAAACAAGAACTATTTCACCGCAACTTATCGAGGGGTTGGCCAGAGAGCACCGAAGAGGATGGCGTAGGTAGTTGATTCGCCGAGCTTGAGCTCGTCGCCGGGATTGAGTTGGGCGGAACGGCCGGGCTCGACCTGAATGCAGACGCGCGTGGCCCCGTTTACCACCACGGTTCCGTTGGTGGACGACAAGTCCTCGACGTGCCAGATATTTTGAGCATCGCACCAGATATGGGCATGGCGGGCCGAGACATCGTCGCCGACGTCGGTAATATCGCCCTCACCAGTGGCCAGCGCGCCAATCTCAACACCCTGCTCACTCGGCTGAATCCAGCGCGGGGCGCTCACGACAAAACTGTTTTGCACGCGCAGCAAGCCCAAGGGGTGCGCCGGGGCGGGTTCGCGTTCGCCCGCGGTCATCGACATGCCAAGCGAACGCGGCGTGGATGTGCCTCCGCCACAGGTCGCGTGCGCGTAGTCGATGGCATAGTTCACCGAGGACCGCACATCCGCCGAACAACCGACGGCGACAAACAGCACCAGCACGGCCTCGGCGCGCTCGGCGGGCATGAGTTCCGCCGCCTGGGACAGGCGATCGAGCGCGTTGCGATAGAGATTCGTGTCCTGGTGGCACTCTTCGAGCGCGCGTACCATCGGTTCACCTGCAGGACCGCACACCATATTGATCACAGCCGTGGAGTCCATGGGATTGCGCTGGCGCAGGGCCAGTTGCGACATAATACGCGCAGCCGAGGTACCGTATTCGGCAAAGTAGCGCTGCTGAAGCGTGCCGACCGGCGCGCGAACGATAAAGCGGGAAACCCAAGAGCGATCGGCGGCTCGGCTCTGCGGGCTGCGGCCGTCGGCGAGCGGACGGGACGAAAGCACCAAGCCGCACAGCTCGATATGGCTCAGATGCGCCGCGCGCTTAAAGATGTCAAACATGGCCCCGCATGGGGTGAGCTCAACTTGAGATGCCATGACCTAGGCCTCCTTGGTCGTAGAAATAGAATCGGACGATACTTCGACAGGTCCGCCAAAAGTACGGGCAGCTGCGGCTCCACCGGCAAGCGGAGTCGCCATCTGGGCTTTTGTGCGTCGCGGTGCCGAAACGGGAAGTTCAAAGGCAAAGCCCATCGCAAGCAAAAACCACGTAAGCGTATAGGTTGCAACCAGAGCGGCAACAAGGCCGCCCATCACGGCGCGTTGGGAAAATACGCTACATGCAGCCACAACCAGCACCGGAACCTCGCAGGCAGAAAGCGCAAGCACACCCTGCAGGAAGCCCGAGCGCCGATCGCGCGCAAGTGCCCCCGCGGCAACGCCGGCTATGCCTGGCAGCGCCAACGCCAGTGCGGCAATAATACCCGGTAGCGACCCAGACCACACGAGCGATCCCAAAGTCGCCGTCACGCGAGCGCCCGACGCCAGCAGCGCGGCCGAAACCACGACCACAGCCCAAACCACGCCACAGGCGACCGTCGCGCCGACCATCAGCGCGCGACGAACCGCGCGGCCGGACGCATCCATGGGGCACGGCGTGAGCGGCTCGCCGCGGAGCGAACGACCGACATTTTGCGCATAGTGGTCACAAAACGCCGAGAGCGCCGCCTCGACCGCCGCCGGCTCGGGACGATTTTTTTGATGGCTGGACAGACAGGCCATCACCACGTCGAACAGCTGGGCATCGACAAACGCCAGCGCATCGCGTAGCTCTTCGGAATCCGGCTCAAGCCCTAGCTGCTGGGCCTGCTCGACCGCGGCGAGCGCCACATCGGGCTCACGACGAAGCAGCTGAGTCAAATCGCAACCGGGCGCATGGGCACCAATGGGATAGTCGGGCCGCGTGTCCATCTTAAGACGGTAGGGGCTCGCGATGTCGCGCGTCCTTTTGCGCGAACCCGAGGCGCCCGAAGTGCTCGGCGCGGCTTCGTATGGCGCGACGCCGGCAATGAGCTCGTAAACCGTGCTTGCCGCGGCATAGACGTCAATCGCCGGCGACATACGCAAAGCACGCAGGTCGGGAATATCGTCGGTGAGCATCTCGGGCGGGGCATAGGCAACCGTCGCGCGACGCAGCGTGGCATAACGCTCGGTAAAGGATGCCTTGCCGCCGGTACCGGCCACGGCCGACGCAGGCTCAAGCGCCAGCGATGAGCCAAAGTCAATCAGGCACAGGTCAAAGGTGCCCTCGGCAAGCTGCCGGTCAAGCGGTAGACGCGCCGTGCGCACCATAATATTAGCGGGCGAGATATCGCGATGGACAAAGCCCTCGCCCACCAGGCTCATACGGCAGAGCAGATCGAACAGGTCGCGACCCAGACGCGCCGCCACAAGCGGCGACAGGCGTCCGGCATCGTCCACGGCAAGTCGCGAACGCAAGCGGGCAAGCGTCTCGCCCTCGACCCATTCCATGACAATTGCAGGCACACCGTCGACCTCGCCCCAGCCATAGAGGCGGGGAAAGCCCTTAAGGCCCGAAAGGGCGCGGTGGCATTCATATTCCTCGCGAAACGCCGCCTTGAACTTGGCGACCAGCGCCTCGT
>CABUUE010000240.1 GCA_902494685.1 uncultured Collinsella sp. | reverse complement strand
GGGGTCGGTCCAATCGGGCTGGCAGATGATGCCCACCTTGTAGCCGTGTGCGTCGAGTACGCGGCTGACGATGGCCATACCAAAGCTGGGATGGTCCACGTAGGCGTCGCCGCAGATGTAGACAAAGTCGCACTGGTCCCAGCCGCGCGCATCCATGTCGGCGCGGCTGACGGGGAGGAACTTATCGCGGCCCGGTCGCCAGGGGCGGGCGGGCGTCGCTTGGGAATGCTTGGTGCGGGCGACCGTGGCCTGCGCCTTACCGCCACGCTTTTGCTGCTGGCCCTGTTTGCCCTGTTGACTGCGCTGCTTGTTCTGAGCGTGCTGAGGCTTTTTTGCCACGATCCCTCCCGGTGTCTGTATGCTGCACGTAATTGTAACCAGTCTTTTTGGGACGGCGCTAAAAAGACTGGTGGAGTACACGAGGCGTCGGGTGTCGGCGCCGCGCCCGCTGTTTGTTTCCAGACTGTGTATCTGCGCGTTGGAGAACCCGTCTCGCGCGCACGCCATGTTGTCAATGGGTTACAGTATGAACGGCGGCTATGTTTCCGCCAACGCACGAGAGAGTCGTCAACAAGGAGGATGCACGACGATGCAGCGTGCCAAACAGATATCGGAGTCCATCGAGCTGGGCATTATCTTGGCGCTCGCCGGTGGCTTTATGGACGTCTATTCGTACATTGGGCGCGATCATGTTTTCGCCAACGCGCAGACAGGCAACATCCTGCTCGTGGGCGTGAGCATCTCGGAGGGCAACTGGGCACTTGCGGGACGCTATTTCTTCCCCGTGGTGTCGTTTGCCGTGGGCATTATGCTTGCCGATCTGGTACACGAGCGGTTTGGCAGCGTGATTCACTGGCGCCAAGTGACGGTGTTCTTTGAAGCCGTTATCTTGCTGGGCGTGAGCTTTATCCCCGGCGGCAATTTCAACCTGCTCGCCAACTGCCTCACCTCGTTTGCCTGCGGTATGCAAGTTGAGAGCTTCCGCAAGATCCACGGTCACGGCATCGCTACGACCATGTGCATCGGCAACTTGCGCAACGCGCTGCAAAACGTGGACGATTACATCATCACCCACAGGCGCGGCTTTTTGGAAAACGGCCTGCTGTACTTTGGCGTGATCTTTACCTTTGTGTTTGGCGCCGTGTTGGGCAACTGGTGTATTGAGCGCATGGGCCTGCACGCCATCGTCGTGGCGAGCTTGCTGCTGTTTGTCGCGTTTGCCATCATGTTCATCGACCGCGAGCGCGATTTGCGCTTACGCTGGAAGGTTGCGGCCGAGGCTTGGAAAGAGGGCTGCCGAAAGTAACCGAATGCGGCAAAGGGGCTGTCCCTTTGCCGCAATATTTTTCATCATCTGTTGAAACGCTTTAACACTTTTGATGTTCTCACGCGTTTTTTGTTTCAAAAGCGTTAGGATGGGACTCATAGCGTGGGGCGTAATGGATGCCCCGCACACGATGGGAGGCTATCAATGGCTAATCGTTTCGTTCTCAATACCATCTCTTATCATGGTTCCGGCGCCATCAAGGAGATCCCCGGCGAGCTCCAGCGTCGCGGCTACAAGAAGATCTTCGTCTGCTCCGACCCCGATTTGGTTAAGTTTGGCGTTACCGCTAAGGTGACCGACGAGCTCGACGCCGCCGGCATCGCTTGGAGCCTCTACTCCGAGATTAAGCCCAACCCCACTATCCAGAACGTCAAGGACGGCGTCGAGGCCTTCAAGGCCGCCGAGGCTGACGCTATCGTGACCATCGGTGGTGGCTCCTCCATGGACACCGCCAAGGCCATCGGCATCATCATCAACAACCCCGAGTTCGCCGATGTCCGCAGCCTCGAGGGCGTTGCTCCCACCAAGAACCATGCCGTGTTCACCATCGCCGTGCCGACGACCGCCGGTACCGCTGCCGAGGTGACCATCAACTACGTCATCACAGACCCCGAGAAGGTCCGCAAGTTCGTGTGCGTCGACACCAACGACGCCCCCGAGGTCGCCGTCGTCGACCCCGATATGATGGCTTCCATGCCCGCCGGCCTGACCGCTTCCACCGGCATGGACGCTCTGACCCACGCCATCGAGGGCTATACCACCAAGGGCGCTTGGGAGCTCTCCGACATGTTCCACTTTGAGGCTATTAAGCTGATCAGCGAGAACCTGCGCGACTCCGTCGCCGAGGCCAAGTCCGGTCAGCCCGGCTCCGGCCGCGAGGGCATGGCCCTTGGCCAGTATGTCGCCGGCATGGGCTTCTCCAACGTTGGCCTGGGCATCGACCACGCCATGGCTCACACCCTGTCCGCTCACTACGACACCCCGCACGGCGTCGCTTGCGCCATGCTGCTGCCGATCGCCATGGAGTTCAACAAGCCGGTTTGCGCTGAGCGCCTGGCCAAGGTTGCCGTCGCCATGGGCGTTGACACCACGGGCATGAGCACCGCCGAGGCCGCCGATGCCGCCATCGCCGCCGTCAAGCAGCTTTCCGCCGACGTGAACATCCCGCACGTCTGTGAGGCCATGAAGGCTGACGAGATCGAGGTCCTGGCCAAGGACGCCATGGCCGACGCCTGCTTCCCGGGTAACCCGCGCGAGGCAACGCTCGACGACGTCATCGAGCTCTTCAAGAAGATCTGCCCGGCTGCCTAACTTGGTTCGGCGGGCCCCTGCCCGTTAGCCCCAGAATCGTCCTC
>CABUUE010000239.1 GCA_902494685.1 uncultured Collinsella sp. | reverse complement strand
TACACTTCCTCCGGTTCGGTCGCCACGATGACGGCCAACGTGTCCGGTAACGATAGCCTCAACGACCTGGGCGACGGTCCGCGCCAGCCCGGCGACCCCGAGCGCTATCCCGTGGGTGCGGTGACTCGCCGTCTGATGGGCTACGTTCGTCCGCATCGCATTTCGTTTGTTGCGTCGTTTGTGAGTGCCGCCATCTCCGTGATTCTGCAGCTCTACACGCCTATCCTTATCGGCGAGGGCATCGACCTGATCGTCGCCGCCGGGCAGGTGGACTTCGATGCGCTGCTGCCGCTCGTTACCAAGCTCGCGATTGTCGTCGTAGGTGCTGCGGCCTTCCAGTGGCTGCAGGGCTATTGCGTCAACCGCCTGTCCTACGAAACGGTGCGCGACATGCGCGTGGAGGCGAGCGATAAGCTCAGCCGCATGCCGCTCAGCTTTATCGACAGCCATGCCCACGGCGACCTTATGAGCCGCGTGGTCAACGACGTCGATCAGGTGGGCGACGGTCTGCTGCAGGGCTTTACGCAGCTCTTCACCGGTGTTATCACCATCGTGGGCACGCTCGCGTTTATGCTCTCCATTAACCTGACCATGACGCTCGTGGTGGTACTCGTCACGCCGCTTTCCATTTTTGCAGCTGGTGCCGTCGCCAAGCTTTCCAATAAGAGCTTCACTGCTCAACAGCGCATCCAGGGCCAACTCGGCGGTCATATCGAGGAGTATGTGGGCGAGCAAAAACTGGTGGATGCGTTTGCCTACGGCCCGAACGCCCAAGCGCGCTTCGACGCCCTCAACGCCGAGCTCTATACGGCAGGTGAGCGCGCGCAGTTTATGGGCTCGCTTTCCAACCCCGGTACGCGCTTTATCAACAACATCATCTATGCCGTGGTCGCCGTGATTGGCTGCGTGGGCGTGATCACGGGCGTGCCCGCTGCGCTCACGGTGGGCGGCGTGCAGATTTTCCTGTCCTATGCCAACCAGTACACCAAGCCGTTCAACGAGGTCACCAACGTCATTACGCAGATCCAGACGGCGTATGCCTCGGCGCGCCGCATGTTTGCGCTGCTCGATGCGCGCGAGCAGGAGCCCGATGCGGCGGATGCCGTGGAACTTGCCGCCCCGCAGGGTGAGGTGACCTTTGAGCATGTGGACTTTAGCTACGTGTCCGACCGCAAGCTGCTGCAGGATATCTGCATCGAGGCCAAGCCCGGCATGCGCTTTGCCCTCGTTGGCCCTACGGGCTGCGGCAAGACGACGCTCATCAACTTGCTGCTGCGGTTTTACGATATCGATGCCGGACGCATCATGGTCGATGGCCGGTCTTCGCGTGACTACACGCGCGCAAGCCTGCGCCGTGCCTTTGGCATGGTGCTGCAGGACACTTGGCTGTTCGAGGGCACGGTGGCGGAAAACATCGCCTACGGCTGTCCTGACGCCACGCGCGAGCAGGTTATCGAAGCTGCCAAGCGCGCGCATGCGCACAAGTTTATCGTGCAGCTGCCAGGCGGCTACGATACGGTCATCGGCGAGGACGGCGGCACGTTTAGCCAGGGTCAAAAACAGCTGCTGTGCATCGCGCGTGTCATGCTCACCGACCCGGCTATCTTGCTGCTGGACGAGGCGACCTCGAGCATCGATACCCGCACCGAGCTGCAGGTGCAGGCGGCATTCGACGAGCTCATGGCCGGTCGCACAAGCTTTGTCGTGGCGCACCGCCTGAGCACCATCCGCAACGCCGACTGCATTTTGGTCATGCGCGACGGCGAGATTATCGAGCGTGGCACGCACGACGAGCTGCTAGCGGCAGGCGGCTTTTACGCCGAGCTCTACCGCAGCCAGTTTGCCCAGTGAGCAAGCCCGTGGGGCAAATTAATCAATCGACAGACGGTGGTTTACATCTGTCGCGTTAGTACTAAGATATTCATCTAATAAATTGCATTAGTGGCTTTAGTTTTGGGGGAAACGAGGCAACGTGACTATGACGTGCTCTTTGGTGGTTAACAGCAAGAGCGGTAATACCAGGATGGTTTCGGGCGCGATTAAGCGCGCTCTGCAGGCTGCGGGTGTTGAGTTTGTTCATGCCGCGGCGTTGAGCGACGATGCGGATGCAGATCAGGTTGCGCTCGAGGCGCAGGGCGCCTGCGCGGCCGACACGGTGCTCGTCGGTTTTTGGTGCGACAAGGGCGCGTGCACGCCTTCGGTTGCCGCGCTGCTCTCCGCTCTGCACGGCAAGCGCGTTTTCCTCTTTGGTACCTGCGGTTTTGGCGCCGACCAGAGCTATTATCAGCAGATTATCAATCGCGTGACCTCCAATTTGGCCGAGGATGCCGAGCTTGCGGGTTGGGCGATGTGCCAGGGCAAGATGGGCCCCGCGGTCAAGCAGCGCTACGAGGCCATGCTCGAGCAAGATCCCGACAACGCCCGATTTAAGATGCTGCTCGACAACTGGGTTGCCGCGAAGGACCATCCCACCAAGGAAGATCTGGACAACATGGCTGCAGCCGCCAAAAAGGCCGTGCTGGGGGAGTAGCTCCCATCGCTGACGGCGGTCGGTCCATCTTTCTAAATGAAACGTCCTCCCGGGCGTCGGGGCACGAAGTTCCCTGCTCTACAGTCCTGCGCAAGACGAAGGCCACATTAAGTGGCCTTCTTTGCGTGCGGAACTCGCGATGAACTTCGTGCCCC
>CABUUE010000238.1 GCA_902494685.1 uncultured Collinsella sp. | reverse complement strand
CCGAGGCAACCATGATGCAGTTGTCCCCGCGCACGATGCGTCCCAGGGCCTCGCAGCGCTGCGCTACCACGGCGTCGTCGGGCGCCTGCTCGCGCCACGGATAATCCTTGCGCTCAGGAAAACGGCACACATGCGCCAGGCCCACGTAGGCGGCAAGGCTACGAGCGGCGCGATCGGCCGCATCCTCGCCGCTCACAATGTAGACCGTCGGGCGCGGACGGCGCGCAAACTGGGCGGCCGCCATAAGCGTGCGACCCGACTGCGACACGGCCAGCGTCACGTCCTCGCCGGCATCGAGTCCGGCCTCGACGGTCTGCAGCGCCTCGGCAGTGTAGAGCTGCGCGGCTATACGGTGAATAAGCATGCTGTTCCTCCGGCATCGCAACGCCAAAAGCCCGCCGGGGCAAGCTCGGCGGGTCGTACGTCAAATACATTGTCTGTCATGGTAGCGCATGGAGAGGACTCCGGCTCAAGGGCAAACCCAGCCCCGCAAAAAACGCCAGACGAAGATGCGTTCCGCCCTACCCCGCTACGCGCACGCTGGGGCACAAATCTGCCAGCGGACACTCGTCACACTTAGGCTTGCGGGCGTCGCAGATCTCGCGACCGAAGGTGATCCACTGATGGTTGACCGACTCCCAATACTCGTGCGGCAAAATCTTGAGCAGATCCTGCTCGGTCTTGAGCGGCTCCTTGACATGCGTCTTAGGACTCAGCATCAGGCGGTGCGCAATGCGGTTGACGTGTGTGTCCACCGCAATACCCTCCACGATGCCATACCCCACGTTGAGCACGATGTTTGCCGTCTTGCGTCCCACGCCCGGCAGCTTCACGAGTTCCTTCATGTCGGCCGGCACCTCGCCGCCATAGTCGGCGACGATCATCTGCGCGGCCTCGACGGCATGCTTGGCTTTGCTCTTGTAGAAGCCGAGTGACTTGATAGTGTCTGCCACGTCAGCCACGCTCGCCCCAGCCATGGCCTCGGGTGTGGGCCACTGGGCAAACAGCCGCGGCGTCACTTTGTTGACCTGTGCATCGGTCGTTTGCGCCGAAAGCAGCACCGCGATCAGCAGGCGGAAGGGATTCTCGTGGTCCAAAAAGCACTCGACCGGGCCATAGCGACGGTCGAGGCGCTCACACACCTCGATGGCGCGCTCGCGCTTGGTGGCATTGGTCTCGCGTGGCATAACGACTCCTTGGCTCAACGGCACAATAAACTAATGGGCACAATTGTCCCACGTCCGAGACGCTTACGCCTCCAAGAATGCGCCGGTCTGACGGCTCCACAGGTTCGCGTACTCACCACCCGCCTCGACGAGCTGCGCATGCGTGCCGTCCTCGACGATCTCGCCATCGGCCAGCACCACGATGCGGTCGAGCGCCGCCACGGTGGACAGGCGATGTGCCACCACAATGGAGGTGCGGCCGCGCATCAGGTTCTCGAGCGCCTCCTGCACCAGTGCCTCGGACTCGCTGTCGAGGGCAGAGGTCGCCTCGTCGAGCACCAGAATCGGCGCGTCGGTTAGGATGGCGCGAGCGATAGCCACGCGCTGACGCTGGCCACCCGAGAGCTTGACGCCGCGCTCGCCCACCATGGTGTCAAAGCCACGGGGCAGGCGGTCGATAAACTCCAGAGCGTTGGCCAGGCGCGCGGCCTCGCGAATCTGCTCATCAGTGGCGTCGGGACGACCGTAGGCAATGTTTTCGCGAATGGAGCGGTGGAACAGCAGCGCCTCCTGCGGCACGTAGGCAACCTGGCGGCGCAGGCTCTGCTGCGTGCAGCGCGAGACGTCCTGACCGTCCACGAGCACGCGGCCGCCCTGAACATCGTCTAGGCGCAGCAGCAGTTTGGTGAGCGTCGTCTTGCCCGAGCCCGATTTGCCCACCAGGCCCACGCGCTGGCCTGCCGCCACATGAAGTGTCAGATCATCGAACACGCTCTCGCCCGCCGCTGCATCACGATACGCAAAGCTCAGGTGCTCAAAATCAATCGCGCCCTCGGTCACTTTGAGCTCAGGGGCGTCCGGGTCGTCTGCCACCAAACGTGGCTCGTCCAGCACGCGCGTCATCTCGGCCGCATCGCCCAGCGCGCGGTTAATGCGCTGCATCATGGAACTCACGTAGTTCAGGCGCATGGTTAGGTTATAGGTGTAGGTAAAGATCATGACGAGCGAGCCGGCCGAGATGCCAAACCACGCGTTGCCGCCCGCCACGAACACACTCACCACGGCCATGGTGATGACGATAAGGCCCGAGGTCGTAAAGTTGCGCTGCATCATGGCGTGCATCGAGACCGTCTCGGCGTCGCGCGCGGCACGATCGGCGGCGTCGAACAGATCGCGTTCAAAGTCCTCGCGCCCGCAGGTCTTGACGGCCAAGATGTTCGTGACCGCGTCGGAGAGCACGCCCGAGAGCTTGTTCTGCGCGGCGGACGTCGCGGCCGAAAGCGGCATGATGCGCTTGTACATAAGCCAGACAAACGCAATGTAGACGACCATGATGCACACCAGGATCACGGTAAACGTCGGCACCACCGGGGCGAGTGCGGCCACGGTGCAGATGACCGAGGTGATGGTGGGGATGAGCGAATACACCGTCACGTCCACCAGTCCCGTGTAGCCGCTCATAAAACGGCTTGTCTGGCTCACAAGCGATCCGCCAAAGCGGCTGGTATGGAATGTCATGGATTG
>CABUUE010000237.1 GCA_902494685.1 uncultured Collinsella sp. | reverse complement strand
GAAGAATGCCATTACACGCAATAGCGGCACCGATCATCTTCGGGCTAATTCCACGCTCAGGTGCCCCCGCAGTGCCCCCTCTTCGCATCTCAGGAATGCAGACAACGACAACCAACGTCAACACCATTGCGATGATATCTGCCGAAAGACCAATGAGATATGCACCGACAGACGAAATGAAACCACCCACGCAAGCGGAGATGGCATAAGAGGCATAGAAAACAAATCGCTCAACGACATTAAGTCTTACGAGCTGGTCCTGAGAGACGCTGTCAATGTAAATCGCTTCTATGGATCCGCTCAGACATGCAACGGCAAAACCTTTGAGAGCGAACGCACCGATTAAAAGCAGAGGGAAACGGACGAGAAGCAGGGCAGCGTAGTATCCAAGCATCCCCACGACGCCAACGAGACCGCTTGTCTTTCGTCCAAACCTATCAGCAATATAGCCAGTGGGAACTTCGAGGATGAACTTGCTCACTTGATATGCAATCATCATGCTAGAAATCGCCACTATCGAGAATCCGACGAATTCAAGGTAAACCGTCAGAAAATACAAAATGGTGCTGAAGTTCGACAGAAAAACGAACGTCATATAAAGCAAAACCGTACGGTTTTTCATGCTCCGCCCTCCAAGAGTCAACAATCTGAATCGGAATCTTGGAAAAGCATGAGGGCAAAGCCGTCAGTCATGTGTTACAAGGCGTCAACATTCACTTGACAACACGAGGCCAAATGGCCTCACGAAGCAAGATGACGCAATAGGTGAAGAAATACCGTCTGGTGTCGATCGGTCCAGGCATTTTGTCGATAGCAAAAGTAGATGGGCAAGGCTACGTCATGCGAGCCTTCAATAGAGCACTCGCTCACTTCCAATCCATCTGATGCGAGAGAAGAGCCAGAAAAACTCAATATCAATCCCCCGGCTTGAAGAAACTCAGCCTGCGCCCTGCTTCCGTATTCGACATCGCGAAAGCGGAAATTAACCAGCTGAGCTTCGGGACATTGATTGATTGCATTGAGACAGGGTGACAAATTAATGGGAACAGCGAGCCTGCCGCCCAGTAACTCACGAATGGTCATAGCGTCAACAGATTGATGACCAGCTGGGCATGAAAGAACCCTGAGCTCCTTTTCACCCATATATTTTGAAGAAAGGACGCTGTCCCGTGGTTCCTCAAACGAGATAGCCGCGTCCGAAATTCCAAGTATAAGTGATTCAAAGCATGTTGCCGTTGGCTGATGCCACACATCAAGATGAATCTGAGGGTGCGAGCTTTCAAACGAGTCGTACCAGTTTTCGGAAAAAAGGAGCCCCCGCCCGTGAAGACAGGGGGCGTAAAGACGGAAATGGCCGTCGGGCGAAACGCCGCCGTTCCCCGATTGAGCGTACTTTTTGAGATCGTCGACTTGCGCCAGGATCACGCGTGCACGACGCGCAAATTCTCTGCCCGCCGGAGACAAAACAGCCTCCCCCGCCGATCGGTCGAGCAAAACAATCTGATACTCAGATTCCAACTTTTTTATTGCCGACGAAACGGCCTGCGGACTCACGTGAACGGCGCGAGCTGCTTTGCGCACGCCGCCATAGTTCGCTACAGCTTGAAGGTATTCGAGTTGAGAGAGCTGCATAGATTACTCCAAAGGCAGCCAAGTCGACGGCCTACGCGCCCTCAGATGAGGTTCTCGCCCAGGTTCTTGCCACCGAGAACGTGCATGTGGAAGTGCATGACGGTCTGGCCGGCGTTGACGCCCTTGTTGGAGATGACGCGGAAACCGTCCTCCAAGCCCTTGGCCTTAGCGACCTCCTGGATGGCGTGAGCCATGGCGCCCATGGTCTCGGCAGGTACGTTGTCGGCGATGTCACTGTAATGCTTCTTGGGGATCACGAGCGTATGGACCGGCGCCTGGGGATTGAGGTCGTCGAAGGCGATGACCTGGTCATCCTCATAGACAACGGTCGAGGGGGTCTCGTGGTTGGCAATTTTGCAGAAGATACAATCGCACATAGTTGGTTCCTTTCTCACAGACCAAGGTAATTATATTTGGTCGGGATGGCTAGAACGAGAGGTTGTCGTCGGTGTTGGCGGCTTCGCCGTCGGCGAGCACGTCGTTGCCGTCGACGTCCTTAAGAAGCACCGAGACCTTCTGCTCGGCATCGGACAGGCGGGTGCGCAGGCTCTTGAGGA
Organism: uncultured Collinsella sp.; assembly: GCA_902494685.1. Lineage (GTDB taxonomy): Bacteria > Actinomycetota > Coriobacteriia > Coriobacteriales > Coriobacteriaceae > Collinsella. The sequence continues at coordinate 525 of CABUUE010000237.1, read as the reverse complement.
GCTCGACGCCGCGGGTATAGCTCTCGAGCGATTCCTCGAGCTCCATATCGCCCGACTCCAAGCTGCGAATGATGAGCTCCAACTCCTGCGAGGCCTGCTTGTACGTAAGCTGCTCGACCGGGGTTTTCTCTGCCATATCTGTTTCCTTTCCTAAAGGTTTATCGCTATGAAACGCGGTCTACTCGACCGTATCGACCGTTGCCGCAACGTTACCGTCTGCCATGCGCACGCGGATGGCGTCGCCGGGCTTAAAGGTCTTGGCGCTCGTGGCCACCCCATCATCGCTGTACGCGATGGAATAGCCGCGGGCAAGCACCTTGAGCGGCGACAGGGCATCAAGCGACGCGGCAGCTCGGCCCAGGTCGGACGCGGGCTTGCTGAGCATCGAACGTCCCTGATGCTCCAGACGGGAACTCGCAAGCGTGAGCGCATGGCGCTTGCCATCGAGCCCCGAGGTGCTTGTAACCAGACGCTCGGGCAAGCGCTCAAAGTTGGAGCGGAATGTCCCGACCGAGCGTACTATGG
>CABUUE010000236.1 GCA_902494685.1 uncultured Collinsella sp. | reverse complement strand
GCAAACAACTCGATTGCTTCCAAGGCGTTTCCCGTTGACGTTGAGGATAAGGGCGACGGCTATGAGGTCAAGGCCTATCTGACCGGTGTCGCCAAGGACGATATCGATGTCGAGCTTAACGAGGGCCGTCTGTCCATTAGCGTGAATGTCGAGGAAGACGAGGAGAACGAGGGCAAGAACTTCCTGCAGAAGGAGTTCAGCTCGTACAGCGCGACGCGTGGCGTGTATCTAAAGGACGCTTCGAGCGAGGGCCTCTCGGCTAAGTACGCTGACGGCATCCTGACCGTTACGGTTCCCAAGATCGTCGAGAAGAAGAACGTTACGAAGATCTCCATCGACTAACTTCGTTGGTGTTCTGCGCTATTAAAAGACAGCAAAAGGGGCTGGGAAGCGATTCTCGGCCCCTTTTGCTGTCTAGGACAGTCTATTGAATGGTTGCCGGCTGATACTGACTCGCAGGGCGTATCGAGAGTTTTCGCGATCCTTGGAGAAGGGTTGCGGAGCTGCCGACCTCGTCATCCAGGGTTGCGGCCAGAGCTTTGGCATAGCTTTTGACGGTAAGGCTCGGACGATTGTTATCTTGGCTGATATGCATGGCAATGAGCTGTTCGGTGCGATCTGTAACAAGTTCGCGCGCGGCTTCGGCGGCTTGGCTGTTGGAGAGGTGTCCCCTTGCAGACAGGATGCGCTCCTGAAGAAAGCGGGGATATTCTCCCTCGCGCAGCATGGTCACATCGTGGTTGCTTTCGAGCGCGAGGACTCGACAATCTTTGAGGGTGTTCATGGCTTGGCTCGATAGCTCTCCGGTGTCGGTGGCAAAGCCGATGGAATCATCGAGGGCGTCGAATCGATAACCGACTGGATTGATGACATCGTGTGATGTTGAGTAGGTTTGCACGTGGATGCCGGCAATGGATAGGGCGTCGCCGGGATCGAATTCCTCGACAGGCAGATGCGAAAGATATTCTTTGTTCGAAAGAGTGCCCCTGCTGGCAAAGAGGGGGCCGTGCCAGTGCTTGCACCAGACATCGAGGCCCTTGATGTGATCGCTATGCTCATGAGTAATGAGAAGAGCCGAGACGTTGTCTGTCGAGAGCCCCAGTTCTGCCATGCGCTTTAATGTCTCGCGGCGAGACAGTCCGTCATCGACCATAATGAGCCCCTGCGGGCCCTCGATGAGTGCGCAGTTGCCTTTAGAGCCACTGCCGAGGATATGAAGGTGCAGGCAAGACATAAGATTCCAAAGGATACAATGGGTGCGGACGAATAGAGGAGGAAGCGAATGCCAACGGTATCACAGCATTACGGACACCATGCCGTGCCTGGGGCAGTCGATGAGACCCGGACGAGGCAGCAGGCAGCTCCTGTCGTGCTCATGGTATCAGGCGGCGCGGACTCGACGGCACTGCTTCTTATGGCGTGCACATCAAAGCTGGATATCCAAGACGGACGCGGTGTTGCCCCCATTGCTCGCGAGCGCCTGCATGTGCTGCATGTAAACCATCATCTGCGCGGCAAGGCGTCCGATGGCGACGAGGCCTTTGTGCGTGAGCTCTGCGCGAAATATGGTTTACCGCTGTGCGTGGAGCACGCTTATTTTGATGGGGAGTCGGGCAATATTGAGGCCGCGGCCCGCGAGGTGCGCTATGCCGCGGCGCGGAGGTATGTTCGCGAGCTCTGCGCCCAGACGGGGGCACCGCGAACGGCGGCTCGTATCTGCACCGCGCACACGTCTTCGGATCGCGCGGAAACGTTTTTGATGAACGCGATTAAGGGTTCAGGGCCCGCTGGCCTATCGAGCATTCCTCGCCGGAGGAATATTGTGGTGCGTCCCTTGCTCGACCTAACTCATGGCGAGCTCGTGGGCTATCTACAGGTACATGGTCAGCCGTGGCGTGAAGACGAGAGCAATGAGGATATCTCGTATCTGCGAAACTACGTGCGCCATCGAGTGATGCCGGTGGTGGCGCAGCGCAACGCGAGCGTCTGCAAGACGATTGGCGCCGCCTGCGAGATCTTAGGCGATGAGGACGCGTTTTTGTCTCAGCTTTCGGCACAGGCGTTTCGAAGCTGCCTGCGTAAGGAGGCGGCGGGCGCGCTGGTGCTCGATGCCAGGCGCCTTGCTGCGGCCGAGGTGGTAATCGCGCGGCGTATCGTGCGACTGGCAATTAAGCGCATCGATCCGGACGCTCGTCCAGAGATGCGACATGTGGAGCGAGTCCTTTCCTGCGTTGCCGAGGGCGCCGGCTCGGTCACGCTTCCGGCGGGGATTGACGCACGCATTGAGTTTGGCATGCTGGCGTTTAAGGCGCCGGCGGCTCGCGAGGGCCTGGTCGCGGACTGGGTTACCGTACCCGGTCGTTTGCCGTTGGGCGGGGGACGTATGCTGGTCACAGAACCGATGGCCGTTGAGCCGGGATGCGATATCGTGCGCCGCGCCCGTGAGCTTGCGGCTGCCAGGGAAGTGACAGCTTTGGTAGACGCGGCTGCCCTGGGTTTTGCCGACAGCGATAGTGAGCGGATCCTGGCGGGCTCGCGTGGCGAGATCCCTGCCGAGGCGCGATTGGCGCGCCTGTGGGTGGACGGTCCCGCACCGGGAGACGTGATGTGCCCGTTAGGGATGAGTGGCCGAAGCAAGAAAGTATCCGACTTGCTAGGCGAGGCTCGCATTCCCGTTTCCGAACGCGCCGGCGTGCCCATGGTGAGGACGGCGCCGGGGGG
>CABUUE010000235.1 GCA_902494685.1 uncultured Collinsella sp. | reverse complement strand
GCGGTAATCGGCATGTGCATCGATTACGAGAACTACCCTATGTTCTTCGACTGCGGCAACGATGCGGGTCTGGCTGTGGCGGGGCTAAACTTTCCCGGCTATGCCGAGTATGCCGAGGGTCCGGTTGATGGAAAGACCAATATCGCGGCCTATGAGTTCCCCCTATGGGTGGCAGCGACGTTCTCGACGGTCGATGAGGTCGAGGCCGCGCTGCGCGACACGGTGATTGTCGCCAAATCTGCCGGAGAGGGGCTGGGCGTGTCGCTGCTCCATTGGATTATCGGCGACAGCCAGCGCAGCATCGTGGTCGAGATGATGGCTGACGGCCTGCATGTATACGACGATCCGGTCGACACCCTTGCCAACCAGCCGACCTTCCCGTGGCACATGGAAAACCTGCGCACCTATATCACCGCCACAAGCGATTTTCCGCAGGCGGCGACATGGCGTGGCGCCGAGCTCAAGCCCTATGGAGCCGGTGCCGGCATGCGTGGCATTCCGGGCGATTGCTATTCGCCGAGCCGTTTTGTAAAGGCGGCGTACCTCAATGCCAATTACCCGCAAAAGGAGAGCGAGACCGAAAACGTCGTTCGCATGTTCCGCTCGCTCGAGGGCGTGGTGATGATTGAGGGGGCGTCCAGGATGGGCGATGGCAAGTTCGAGAAGACTATCTACACCGGATGCTTTAGCGCGCGCACGGGCAATTATTACTACGCGATGTATGGGGATCCGTCGATTCGCTACGTGAGCCTGATGGATGCCGAGGGCGCGAGCCCCGATAGGCTCGTGGTTCCCGAGCCGCGTCGTTCGTAGCCGTTAGCTTTACCGCAATGCAAAGCGGCCCTGCGTCTCTCGTGAGGCGCAGGGCCGCTGTCGTTGATTTATGGCGTCGCTAGAAGTTGGCGTCGTTGAGTTGTTCGTTCTCGAGGCCGTCGAGCTGTTGCTGTTCGGGCGTATCGGCGACGCTCTCGAGCAGCTCGGTGGGATCGACGTTCATGTCCCTACCGGCCTCGTTGCCGTTGACCAAGTCGTCCGAGAAGATGTCGACTTCCATTTCCTCGGCCTCTTCGATCTGAACCTCGAGCGGCACCTGGGTGCGCACGAGCTTAACGGCCGGGCGCATGCGGGCAAACAGCGGCACGTACTCGATGATGATGGCCGAGTTCTCTAGACCGTACCAGCGTGCCGGGCTTCCGCAGGCGCGGCGGACGGCGTACTTGATGGCCATCACGCGGTGGTCATTGCGGTTGATGTCCGTTTCGGGGGCAAGCATCTTGCGCAGCATGCAAAAGCGGAAGTCACCCACGTTGCCGCGTGTCTCGTAGATGGAGTAGGTGTGATGTTGCGGCGGCAGCTCGCCCGATGCCATCAAGTCGCCGACGATCTGACGCAGATAGGCGTTGACGCGCTGGTTGACCTTAAAGCCCAGGTCCAGGCGAACGCGGAAGAGGAAGTCTGTGCCAAAGGTCTCGACGGAATACTCGTGCGTATAGGGCTCATCGGTAACGTACACGTTGATGAACCAGTATGCCTTGGCGCGCTTGGGATGCTTATCCAAGATGGAATAGAGCACATCGCGGTCGAGCGTGAGCGGGTCGGGGCTGTTGGTGAGGAACACCAGGTTGTCGGCAAGCACGGGATAGGTCTCGTCGTTGCGCAGGCGGTCGAGCTGGTCAATGTACTTGGAGACGGGCAGCAGGATGGTCTGCGTGCGCTCGATGGCGGTGCCGCGGCGCCACACGTACATAAGGCCAAACAGCAGCGCGGCCAAGAAGATCATGACATAGCCGCCGTCAAAGAACATGGTGAGGCACGAGGCAAAGAAGCACAGCTCAATGGCGCCAAAGAGCAGTGCGAAGACGCAGGCACCCAGTTTGTGCTTGAGGATGCCGGCGATATAGCTCGTCAAAAGCGTCGTGGTCATGAGCATGGTCACGGTGATGGCGAGGCCGTAGGCGCTCTCCATGCGCTCGGAGTTCTGGAACAGCAGCACGATGAAGATGCAGCCGACCCACATGATGTTGTTGACGAGCGGAATATAGAGCTGGCCCTTGGTGTCGCTGGGGTAGTGGATGCGCAGGTGCGGCATGAGATTGAGACGGGTTGCCTCGGATACCAGCGAGAACGAGCCGGTGATGAGCGCCTGCGAGGCGATGATGGCCGCTACGGCCGAAAGCACGATGGCAAAGGGGCGCAGGGGCTCGGGAAGCATCATGTAGAACGGGTTGACGATATCCATCGCGAGCATCTGGGGGTTGGAGTTATTGGCGAGCAGCCAAGCTCCCTGACCCAGATAGTTGAGGATAAGGGCCGCCTTAACAAACGGCCAGGATGCATAGATGTTTGCCTTGCCCACGTGGCCCATGTCCGAGTAGAGCGCCTCGGCGCCGGTCGTCGACAGAAAGACGAAGCCGAGCACCATGATGCCCGAGTGGTTGATGGGCGAGAACAGGAACATGATGCCGCGGATGGGGTTGAGCGCGCGCAAGATGGACAGGTTGCCGAGCATGTTGAACAGGCCGGCGCCCGCCAGGAACAGGAACCATAGCGTCATAAGCGGGCCGAACAGCTTGCCGATTGACGAGGTGCCGGCGCGCTGCATGGCAAACAGACCACAGATAATGATGATGGTGATGATGATCACATTGGTCTGGCCGTCGCCCAGCAGCGCATGGCCCCATTCGATGGTGCGCAGACCCTCGATGGCCGTGGTAACCGTGACCGCAGGGGTGAGGAT
>CABUUE010000234.1 GCA_902494685.1 uncultured Collinsella sp. | reverse complement strand
GTCGCCAGGAGGAAGAGCTCGACCTTCTCCCTGCTGTACATGCGAACCTCCAGTCCGGACCGCCCCGCGGTCCAACTTTCTGTCCGCACCCCCAAACGAGAACTATTCCACCGCAAGTTAATGAGGCTAGTCGCAGGCGATATCGAGGTTCTTGCCGACGAGGCCTACGTAGCCGCCTTCGGCTGCCTTGGGGCTGTCGACGTGGCAGAGGACCCACTTGTCGGCCTTCCAGTAGCAGTAGCTGTCACCGGCGGCAGGCATGTCGGCTGCAGCCTCGGGGCGCGGGCCGTTGGTGCCCGCCGGCAGCGCGACCATCACCTGGAAGCCGCCGTCGTCGACCATGCAGGGCGTGTAGTGGAGCGTGGTGTTGAAAACCTCGACAACCTTGCCCGCCGGCACGCGGAACGCCTTGACGCACGCGGTATCGAGCTTGCCGTCCTCAATCTCCCAGCGATGCGCCACAAGCAGGATAAAGTCGCGAGCGCCCAGGTTGAATTCGCTGGCGCGGTGATACTCCAGACAGTTGAGCTTCGTGTTGTGGCCGTTGCACCAGCCGAGCTGGAAGGGACGACCACCAAACATGAGAAAGCCCAGTTTATCGGCATCCTTGACGCTCTCGAGCTCCGGCGCACTTGCTACGTACTTGCTGCCCTCGGGGATGGGCGTGGCAGAGAGCGCCTCGAGCACGGGCGACGTGAGCTCGGACGGAACGTTATCCCAAACGTTGCCATAGGATTTGAACTCGGGATCGTTGACAGAGTAGATATGCATGTTCACTCCTGTTCGTTTATGTGATAGTACGAACATTCTAGAACAAACATGAGCGATTTTAAACGCTCATCCCGACCACTCAACAAAAAGGCGCCCCCGCATAAGCGAAGGCGCCCAATGCGCGCGTTTTGGACGATAAAGCCCTTATGCCTGCTGATAGTGAAGGTGTTTCTCGTCGATATCGGCCAGGTCGCGGTCAAGGTAGCGGTGCGCGAGCCAGTTTGCCATGGGGAGGTTCTGGTCCAGGTAGTTACCGCACTCCTCGGGAGCGGCACCGGGAACATCGCCCTCAAAGCCAGCAACAAACTCGAACAGCTCACGCACGAGCGGCAAGATTTCCTCGCTCGTCACCTCGCCAAACACAACCAGGTAAAAGCCCGTGCGGCAGCCCATGGGCCCAAAGTAGACGATACGGCTCGACCACTCGGCATGATTGCGGAGGAACGTGGCGCCCAGGTGCTCGATGGTGTGGCACTCGGCCGTGTTCATGACCGGCTCCTTGTTGGGCGTGGTCAGGCGCAGGTCAAACGTGGTGACGGCGGCACCGGTCGCCGGATCGCGGTCGATGCGGCTCACATACACGCCGGGCTCAAGCAGCAGATGATCAACGGAAAAGCTGGCGATGCGCTCCATGGCAAATCCTCTCGATAGTCAAATTGGGACGGGGCTCTTTTAGCTGGTTCGAATGGTCGCACCAATCATACCAGTCAAAAAAGCCCGTCCCAAAAAGACAACTTAGCCCAGGACGCGGGCCATGCGCGCCTTGAACTCGGACAGGAAGCGCGGGGCGTCGACGGTCAGCGCCACGAGTGCGCTCTTGTCCGGATCGGACAGGCGGCGCTCATCGCAGATGGTGCGACCGCGATACTCGCCCAGCAGATCAACACGCAGGTTGCAGCCGAGCGCACCTACGAGCGTGGGGTCGATCGCCACGGCAACGGCCAGCGGATCGTGCAGCGCACAACCACCCAGGTAGGGTGCGTTCATCTCGTACGAGCCAATGTAGTGCTCGACCATGCTCGCAAATGCGCAGCCCGCCATGGTGCCCGAGCCCGTCCAGCCGGCAATGTCGCGGCGTGTGAGCACCACGCGATGCGTCACGTCCAGACCCACCATGGTGAGCTTACGGCCCGAGCGCAGCACCGCGTCGGCTGCCTCGGGGTCGCTCGCCATGTTGGCCTCGGCGCCCGCGCTCACGTTACCGGGCACGGTAAGGGCGCCGCCCATCACGACCACGCGGCCGATGGACATCATTGCCGCCGCATCGCGCTCCAGGGCGAGCGCCAGGTTGGAGAGCGGGCCGGTCGCCACGTAAATCAGATCGGGACCATAGGTGCGCGCGGCATCGATCAGATAATCGACCGCAGCGTTACCGTCGGCCGAGGTCGCCCCCACCGGCTCGTAGGGCGACGCGGGCACGCTCGCGCCGCCGATGCCGTTCTTGCCGTGAATGAGCGCGGTGGACGCCGGCGGCGTATAGGGCTCAGTCGCCTGCAGAGGACGGTCGGCACCCAGGTACACCGGAACCTCGGGGCGACCCAGCAGATCGAGCACCGCCAGGCAATTGTGCGCCGATTGCTCGACGCGCACGTTGCCAAAGCACGTGGTGATGCCCACGAGCTCCACCTCGGGGCTCGCGATGGCATAGGCCAGCGCCATCGCATCGTCCACTCCCATATCCAGATCAAGGATCAGCTTCTTGATTGCCATTGTTCTACTCCGCTTCTCCGTCTTTATCGTTTAACCAAACCAATGTTCAACTTCGGCGCGCGTGGGAATCGATTGCTGAGCGCCCAGGCGCGACACCGTCACTGCCGAGGCGCGAGCACCCGCGGCCATGCACTCAAAGAGCGGCAGGCCCTCTAGGCGAGCCGCCGCCAACGCGCCGATAAACGTATCGCCGGCGGCCGTGGTATCGACTACCGTGCTCGAAAGCGCCGGCATGCGCAGCAGCTCGCCGTCATCACCGAGCGTAACCGAGCC
>CABUUE010000233.1 GCA_902494685.1 uncultured Collinsella sp. | reverse complement strand
CACGAGCGTGCTGCGCGAGGCCCTGGGCGTGTCGCGCAAACGCGCCATCAGCATCTTGGAGCACCTGGATGCCGTGCGCTTTACGGTGCTCGACAAGGATGCCGGCGGCCTGAGGTCCCTGCGCTAGATTGACTGCTCGGTTTGGTAAAATACCGCCGCACTTGGGAACGGATGGGCTCCGGTGGGCTCCGCGGTCCTCAAAACCGTTGCGAGGCGTGCAAAACGTCTTGGATGTGTTCGATTCACATACGTTCCCGCCATACGCTACCAGCGCTTTTGTGCTCGCGGTCTTGCTGCGTGCCGCAAAGGCGCTGTTTTGTTTTAGTACGGGGTCGTCGTGTCGCCTACTTTGTCGGAGATGGCGTTTGGCCTCGCGCACCGGGTTTTGAGCATGCCGATGGGGGTGTTTTGTCGTATGACTACCGTAAGACGGGCCGATCTTTCTTGCGTCGTCCAGGCGGGCGGGCTGTCGTCGCGCATGGGCTGCGACAAGGCGCGCATGCCGTTTTGCGGCGAGCCGCTCATCGAGCGCGTCCTGGGTCGGCTGGCGCCAGTTGCCGGCGAGTTGGTCGTGACGACTTCGCGTCCCAGCGAGCTTGCCTATCTTGAGGAGCGCGCGTTTGGCGGCTTGGTGCCGCGAATAGTGCCGGACCTTGAGGGGTCGGCGGGCGCCATGCGCGGCATCGCGAGCTCGTTGGCCGCGGCCCGATTGCCGCTCGTGGCGATCGCCGCCTGTGATATGCCGTTTGTCTCGCCGGAACTCATCGCCGCGCTTGCCGATCGTGTTGAGGTCGAGGCGCTCGACGTGTGCGTGCCGCGCGAGGAGCGGGGGATTGAGCCGCTTTGCGCCGTCTGGCGCCGTGACGCGTGTGCGCCGGTCGCCCAAGAGCTACTCGCCTGCGACCGTCAGCGCATTCGCTGCCTGATTAATCGCGTTCAGGCTGGTTATATGGATGAGCCGCAGATCGTTAAGGTCGCAGGCTCGACGCTCTGCTTCGAGAATGTCAATACGCCCGAGGAGTTTGCGGCAGCCGAGCTGCTCACCTAGATCTGCACACATCAATGACGGGAGATGCCGTGTCACATGATATTTGCCCCGATACCGGGGAACCTTGCACTTGCGATGGGTCCGAGCCTTGCACCTGCGGCTGTGGCGGCTGTGGACATACGGCCGAGGAAGAGGCAGCGGCGGCTGCGTATCGCGAGTCGCACCGCGAGGCCTCGTCCGGTGATGCCCCTGATCACGAACGCAAGATCATCGTTTCGTTCGATAGCACCTTCGATGTGATGGAATGCGAGCAGCTGTGCCTGGATGCCGGCGTGCCCGGGCGCATTATGCCTTTGCCCGGCTCCATTACCGCCGGCTGCGGGCTGTGCTGGGCCATGCCGTTCTCGGGCGACGCTCTCGCCGCCTTCCGCGCCGCCACCGAGGGCCGCATAACCCCCGCCGACTACCATCAACTCGTCCTCTAACCACCACACCACCACAAAGGTGCCTGTCCCCAATGTGGTGGTTTGGGACACGTGGACGAAACAGCTTCGAAACACGCGATTTGCGCGTCGGGTGCTCAAAAACGCTTCTACCTGCATCGTAATCAAAACGAAACATCTGCTCGTCGGCTTATGCGAAACTTTGCTGCAACAGTGCGATATTATCCATATTCGATAAAGCTCGCGGCGCATGGGGCGCCTCGAACGACATTTTTCTTTTCCATCAATTGGAGGAAGCATGAGCTACACGCAGAAAGTTCTCGACGAGCTCAAGGCCCGCTATCCCGAGCAGCCTGAGTTCATCCAGGCCGCGACCGAGATCCTCGGCACCATCCAGCCGGCGCTCGACGCCCATCCCGAGTACGAGGAGGCCGCCCTGCTTGAGCGCCTCGTCGAGCCCGAGCGCATCGTTATGTTCCGTGTCCCCTGGGTCGACGACCAGGGCAAGGTCCAGGTCAACCGCGGCTACCGCGTCGAGTTCAACTCTGCCATTGGACCCTACAAGGGCGGCCTGCGCTTTAACCCGACGGTCACCCTGGGCATGCTCAAGTTCCTGGGCCTGGAGCAGATCCTCAAGAACAGCCTGACCACCCTTCCCATGGGCGGCGGCAAGGGCGGCTCCGACTTTGACCCCAAGGGCAAGTCCAACAACGAGATCATGCACTTCTGCCAGTCCTTCATGACCGAGCTCTACCGCCACATCGGCCCCAACACCGACGTTCCCGCCGGCGATCTGGGCGTTGGCGGCCGCGAGGTTGCCTACCTGTTCGGTCAGTACAAGCGCCTGACCAACGAGTGGACCGGCGTCCTCACCGGCAAGGGCCTCTCCTTTGGCGGCTCGCTCGCCCGTACTGAGGCCACCGGTTACGGCCTGGTCTACTTTGTGGACGAGTACCTCAAGAGCCGCGGCGACTCCTTCGAGGGCAAGAACGTCGTCGTTCACGGCTCCGGTAACGTCGCCATCTACGCGGTCCAGAAGGTCGCCCAGCTCGGCGGCAAGGTGCTGGCCTGCTCCGACACCCACGGCTGGGTCGAGGATCCCGACGGCATCGACTACACCGTGCTCGAGCACGTCTATAACAAGAAGCGCTCCGGCCACGACAAGGGCGTCACGCTCGCCATGTATGTTGACGAGAAGCCTAACGCCGTGTGGCACGAGGGCGACGGCCGTGGCGTGTGGCAGCTGCCCTGCGACATCGCGCTGCCCTGTGCTCGCGAGAACACGCTGCTGCTCGAGGACGCCCAGGCGCTCGTCGCCAACGGCTGCAAGGT
>CABUUE010000232.1 GCA_902494685.1 uncultured Collinsella sp. | reverse complement strand
TCCGCTCCTAACTGTTACAGATTGAGATGTTTGTGTCCGCGCCGGCCCCGCCCCTAGCCGTGGTCCCATATAAACAAACCCCGTGGTAAACTTGACCGGACTGTTAATATTCCGAAAGGTACCCGTAATGTCCAAGTACATCTCCGAGCTCATGTCGCCGCAGCTTATGGGCGTCGTCTATGCCTTCGTTGGCTTTATCATCGCCCTGTATGTGCTGTCGGTCGTCTATGTGTTCATCGACGCTCGCCGTCGCGGCGCCAGCGCCTACGTGGCATGGGGCATCATCGCCCTCATCCCGTTTGTAGGCCTCATTGCCTACCTGGTCCTGCGCCCGCACTCCTACGCTTCCGACCGCGAGGAGCAGGAGCTGGACATGGCCCTGCGTGAGCGCCAGCTTGCCCAGTACGGCACCTGCCCGCAGTGCGGCGCGCCCATCGAGAAGGACTTTGTCGTCTGCCCGGTGTGCGACACCCAGGTTCGCAACGTTTGCCCCAGCTGCCATCGCCCGCTCGATGCGCACTGGAAGGTCTGCCCCTACTGCCGAACTCGCATCCAGTAACGCATCCATCGCCGGGCCGGCTGCAAGCTACGGGCACGCCGCAAGCCACGCGTGCCCCACACCCCGCGCCCCACACGATGAAGCATGCGTAGAAAATCGCCCGCCGTGCCATTAAGGTGCGGCGGGCGCTTGTATACCAAGGCAACCTGCCTATAATGATGCAAGTCAAAAACGCCGAGCGCATCGCACGCACTTGCATCAGGCATCCGAGAGGAGAAAACATACCCATGAAGGCACTCTACAATGACGGTTCGGTGGCCGAGCTCCCGCAGGACGAGGTCACGCACGTCATCCGCCACTCCGCCGCGCACATCATGGCGCAGGCCATCAAGCGCCTGTACCCCGAGGCCGACTTTGCCTACGGTCCCGCGACCGACAACGGCTTCTACTACGACGTCGACCTGCCCGAGGGCGTCAAGATTAGCGAGGACGACTTCCCCGCGATCGAGGCCGAGATGAAAAAGATCGTCAAGGAGAACCTTAAGTTCACCGTGTACGAGAAGCCCCGCGCCGAGGCCATCGCCCTTATGGAGGAGCGCGGCGAGAAGTACAAGGTCGAGCACATCGGCGACCTGGACGACGACGCCCGCATCACCTTCTACCAGCAGGGCGACTACATCGACATGTGCGTCGGCCCCCACATCTGCTACACCAAGGCGCTCAAGGCCTTTAAGCTCACCGGCGTCTCGGGCGCTTACTGGAAGGGCGACAAGGACAACAAGATGCTCACCCGCATCAATGGCGTCGCCTTTGCCACCAAGGAAGAGCTCGACGAGCACATGCACATGCTGGAGGAGGCCAAGAAGCGCGACCACCGCAAGATCGGCTGCGAGATGGACCTCTTTATGATGCGCGACGAGGCCCCCGGCTTCCCGTTCTTCCTGCCCAACGGCATGATCCTTAAGAACACGCTGCTGGACTACTGGCGCGAGATCCACCACAAGGCCGGCTACGTGGAGATCTCCACGCCGCTCATCATGAACAAGCAGCTGTGGAAGACCTCGGGCCACTGGGACCACTACAAGGACAACATGTATTCCACCGTCATCGACGACGAAGAGTACTGCATTAAGCCCATGAACTGCCCGGGCGGCGTGCTGGTGTACGCCTCCAAGCCGCACTCCTACCGCGAGCTGCCCATCCGCGCCGGCGAGATTGGACTGGTGCATCGCCACGAGCTGCGCGGCGCCCTGCACGGCCTGTTCCGCGTGCGCTGCTTTAACCAGGACGACGCCCACCTGTTTGTGCGTCCTGACCAGCTGACCGACGAGATCGTGGGCGTGGTCAACCTCATCGACTCCGTGTACCAGAAGTTTGGCTTTAAGTACCACGTTGAGCTTTCCACCCGCCCCGAGGACTCCATGGGCTCGGACGAGGATTGGGCTCGCGCCGAGGAGGGCCTGCGCACCGCTCTGGAGCAGCTGCACATGGGCTACGAGGTCAACGAGGGCGACGGCGCCTTCTACGGCCCCAAGATCGACTTCCACCTGGAGGACTCGCTCGGCCGCACCTGGCAGTGCGGTACCGTCCAGCTCGACTTCCAGATGCCGCTCAACTTTGACCTGGAGTACGTGGACGCCGACGGCACCAAGAAACGCCCCATCATGCTGCATCGCGTGTGCTTTGGCTCCATCGAGCGCTTCATCGGTATTCTGATTGAGCACTTTGCGGGCAAGTTCCCCACCTGGCTGGCTCCCGTGCAGGTCAAGGCGCTTCCGGTTTCCGAGAAGAGCCGCGACTACGCCCACGAGGTGTGTGCCAAGCTGGAGGAGGCCGGCATTCGCGTGGTCTGCGACGATCGCGACGAGAAGATCGGCTACAAGATCCGCGAGGCCCGCAGTATCGATCGCGTGCCCTATATGCTCATCTTGGGCGAGAAGGAGGTCGAGGCCGGCAACATTTCCGTCCGCGATCGCTCCAACGAGACCGTTCAGATGAGCGTTGACGAGTTTGTTGCCAAGGTGCTCGAGGAGATCAAGACTCGCGCCTAAGGCAAGCTTCACAACAATTAACAAAGGCGACCGTCCACAAAGGGCGGTCGCCTTTTTTCATGCCGAAATAAGAAAAGCCGCTGGTTGAGTGGCTTTTTTTGTTGCACAAAAAGGTACAGGTTTTTGTAGAGGGGTATGGAGATGCACCTACCAACAGTACATTTTGCGTAATCTGGGCAAACGCTGATTAATTGCTCGTATAATGACGTCTGTCGAAAGATACAAAAACCTG
>CABUUE010000231.1 GCA_902494685.1 uncultured Collinsella sp. | reverse complement strand
GGACTCGTCGGCGCGGCCCTCGAGCACATCGGCGAGCAGATCGCTCAGCGCGCTCAGGCCCACGCGGCAGGGCGTGCACTTGCCGCAGCTCTGGGTGGAGCACAGGTTGACGAGCGCTGCCGTAAACTCAACGGGACACGGGGCGAGCGAACTCACCGCCAGACGACGTCCGAGCGCATCGTGCAGGTCGTCCATGACGGCCTGAGCGTGGCTGCGTTCCATTACGTGCAGTCGAGCCATAAGATCCCCTCTCACATGGCAGCCCGGAGGCGAGGCCGGGCGAAATTGCTACACGCACAACACTGACCTAAAAAGTTGTGAGGTCTCCATACGGTTCGGCAGGCGGTATAAAATGTCACCCTCAGCGGTGAAATAGAACATTACCGCAGATAAATGCCATATTTGGTAAAACGCGTTACCAAATGACAATGCCCCGTCCACGCAATCACGTGGACGGGGCATTGCTCCAGGTATGCGGCCAGCGACCCTGTTGCTTTTACTTAAGCTCGGGCCAGTAACCCTTGTTGGCCTCGATCATGTCGTCGAGAACCTCCTTGGCGACCTTCATCGACGGCACGGTCTTGTTCAGCGTGAAGGCCTTGAGCGCCTTCTCGTACGAACCCTCGATCGTAGCCTCGACCACGAGCTTCTCCGAGTTCAGCTGCTGCATCATGAGGCCCTGCTGGAACAGCGGAATGTTGTCGCGGCTGATGACCTCGGGGCCGTTCTTGCCAATGTAGGCAGGCAGCTCGACCATAGCGTCGTAGGGCATGTTGGGGATAGCGCCCTTGTTCTCGCAAATGACCAGGAAGCGCTGCTTGGTATCGTTCTTCAGAGCGATGGCCAGGTCGGCAATCCAGTCGCCGTGGCTGCCCGCATAGAACGTGCTCTCGTCGATCTCGCCCGTCTTCTCGTAGTGATCGATGCCGTCGAAGAGGTTCTTCTCGCGCGTCTCCTCAACCTCATTCGCACGGGTGCGCTCGGGGTTGGAATGCTCGACGAACTCCTTCTGCTGCAGGTAGTAGTTCAGATACGTGTTAGGCAGGTACTCCGGGAAGCACTCCATGATCTCGTACTCGCCCTTCCAGACGTAGTACCAGCTGCCCTTGGTGTGGCGATTCTGCTCGGGGTGCTCGTCAGTGGCCTCCTCGGGCTTCTTTGCCATGAGCGAGCCCATGCCCTTGAGGTAGGAGTCGGGCAGCAGGATCTGATGCTCCTTGATGTACTCGCGCAGCTGCGGGAGCACCTCCTCGCCCTTGTGGCGGATCGAGGTGAACCAACCAAAGTGGTTGAGGCCAAAGTAATCGTACTCGACATCCTTCTTGTCGATATCGAGCGCGGCGCAAACCACGTCGATAATCGCGATCGGCATGTCGCAGATGTTGATGATACGAGCGTTGGGACGCAGCACACGGCAGCCCTCGGAGACGATAGCGGCAGGGTTGGAGTAGTTGAGAATCCAGTAATCCTTCTTAGCGTACTTCTCAACGTCATCGATTAGCTCGACCATGGGGAAGATGGTGCGCATGCCATAGGCAAGGCCGCCGCAACCGCAAGTCTCCTGGCCCACGCAGCCGTGACGCAGCGGAATCTTCTCGTCCTGCTCGCGCATGGCGTAGCCGCCCACGCGCATCTGGGCAAACACGAAGCTCGCGTCGGTAAAAGCCGTCTCCTTGTCGGTAGTCACCGTGAGCTTGATGTCCAGGCCAAGGTCCTCGTGCAAAATCCAGTCCACGAGCACGCCGATCTTGCGCTGGCGCTCCTCGTTGATGTCGTACAGACGAATCTCGTCAACGTCGAGCTCGTCCTTGCGCAGGGCGATGGACTTGACGATGCCGGGGGTAAAGGTGGATCCGCCGCCACACAGAGTAATGATCATTGTTTACTGCTCCTTCTCAATTGCGTTCTCGACCTTGTCGCGCATCTCGGCGACCTTCATGCCAAAGATGATCTGGATATTGTTGCCGTTGCGGTTGATACCGCTGTTGGGCACGTGGTTGATGAGGTTCTCATCGATGAGATCCGGGTTCTTAACGTTCACGCGAAGACGCGTAAAGCAGTTCTCGAGCTCCTCGATGTTGTCCTTGCCACCAAGACCCGCGACCAGGTCGGCAATACCTGCATCGACGCCCTCTGCGGGAGCCGCGGCAACAGCGCCCTGCTTCACCGCAACAGATGCGGCGGCCTCGCCCTCGGCAACGGACTCGGCGAGCTCGGACTCTTCCTCGCGACCAGGCGTGTGGAGGTTGAGCTTCTTAATAAGGAAGGTGAAGAGGAAGAAGTACAGAGCGGCGTTGACGACTCCGAGCACCAGCATAACCGGCCAGTTGGTCTTATCGACACCAAGAACCAGGTTGGAAACCACGATGTTGATGATGCCGCCTGCAGTCGAAGCGGGCACGGAGAGGACCTTGAGCAGAACCAGGAAGATGCCGGAAAGAACCGAGTGAACGACAAAGAGCACGGGAGCGGCAAAGACAAAGAGGAAGTCCATGGGCTCGGTCACGCAGGAGAGCACGGCGGTGATAATCAGCGGGATGATAACGGCTTTGGTCTTATCCTTGTTCCCCTTGTAAGCGGTGACGATAAAGGCGAGACCGATACCGATGTAGGGCCACAGGTTGTTGAAGGTATAGCTGTTGAAGTAGGTGCTATCGGAGAAGGGCTGGCCCGTCATTGCCATCTCGGCGACACGGATGGGATAGGCGCCGGCAATAACCTGATCACCCAGCGTCAGGGTGCCGCCCACATCGGAGAACTGGAACGGGGTGTAGATGAGGTGGTGCAGGCCGGTGGG
>CABUUE010000230.1 GCA_902494685.1 uncultured Collinsella sp. | reverse complement strand
CGGTCGTAAAGTACGGATTGCCCGAACCGGCGGCAAAAATAACGACGTTGCCCTTGGAAAGGTGGTTGATGGCGCGACGGCGAATATAGGGCTCGCAGATCTCGTTCATCTGGATAGCGCTCATCACGCGGCAGGGAACATCGTTATGCTCGAAGGCATCCTGCAGGGCGAGCGCGTTCATAACGGTTGCCAGCATGCCCATGTAGTCGGCCTGAGCACGCTCCATGCCACCGGCAGCGCCGGCCATGCCGCGGAAAATATTGCCGCCGCCGACAACGACGCCGACCTCATGGCCAACGGCGAGCAGCTCCTTGACCTGCTTGGCAAGATGGTCGGTAACCTTGGGGTCGATGCCATATTGGCCGTCGCCCATCAGTGCTTCGCCGGAAAGCTTAAGAAGCACGCGTTTATATCGGATGTCGGACAAAGCGATCCTCCTTTAGATTGAACTCTCAACATTCTATCAAAGGCTCTTAGAAGAGCCATGAAAAAGCAGGCTGTGAGTAAAACCCACAGCCTGCTCATTACCAGCTACATTAGCTTATTTACTCGCCACGGACCAGACGGTCAAAGGCAACGACGGTAATGGTGTCGCCGAGCTCCTTGGAGACCTGCTCAGCGTACTTCTTGATGGTGAGGGAGCTGTCCTTGATAAACTCCTGCTCAGCGAGCACGGACTGCTTGTAGAACTTCTCCAGACGGCCAACAGCCATCTTCTCCTGAATGGCCTCGGGCTTGCCGGACTCGGCAGCCTGAGCCATGTAGATCTGCTTCTCGTGCTCGACGGTCTCGGCCGGAACCTGATCGCGGGTAGCGCAGATCGGGGCGACGGCGGCAACCTGAAGGGCAACGTCGTGAGCGAAGGTCTTGAAGGACTCAGCCTGAGCGGTCTCGGCCTTCTCGAAAGCAAACTCGACGAGGACGCCGATCTTACCACCCATGTGGATGTAAGAAGCGAGCGCGCCGTTCTCGGCCTTACGGGCGGCGAAGCGGGAGATCTTCATGTTCTCGCCCATGATGTGAATCATCTCGGTGAGCTCGGAGGAAACGGTCTCCTCGCCCATCGGCTTCTCGAGCAGAGCGTCGACGTCAGCAGGCTCGGTGGTAGCGACAACCTCAGCGACCTTGGAAGCAAAGCCGGTGAACTTGGCGTTGGAGCCAACGAAGTCGGTCTCGCAGGAGAGCTCGAGCAGAGCGCCGGTCTTGCCATCCTCGGAGACGAACGCGGCGACAGCGCCCTCGTTGGTCTCACGGCCAGCCTTCTTGGCAGCCTTGGCAAGGCCGTTCTTACGCAGAACGTCGACAGCGGCGTCCATGTCGCCGTCAGCCTCGACGAGAGCCTTCTTGCACTCCATCATCGGGGAGTCGGTCATCTCGCGGAGCTGCTTGACCATAGCGGCGGTAATCTGGGCCATTGTGGTTCCTTTCAAAGAGATGAAAAAGAATTAACTAAGACTGATTTACTCGGCCTTGGGCTCAGCGGCCATCTCGGCCTCGGAGACCTGCTCCTTGCCGGAGCCAGCGAGGCAGGCGTCAGCCATGAGCTCGCACATAAGGGTGACAGCGGAGATAGCGTCATCGTTGCAGGGGATGCCGTACTCGACCTCGTCGGGATCGGAGTTGGTGTCGATCAGAGCGACGACGGGGATGTTCAGGCGCTGGGCCTCCTTGATGGCGTTCTCCTCGCGCTTGGTGTCGATGACGAAGAGAGCCTGGGGCAGACCCTTCATGTCGCGGGCGCCACCGAGGTTGGTCTGGAGCTTGGTGAGCTCCTTGCCGAGCACAGCCTGCTCCTTCTTGGGGAGCACTGCCATGCGGCCGTCCTCGACCATGGCCTCGAGCTCCTCCATGCGGTTGATGCGGGAGCGGATGGTAACGAAGTTGGTCAGCATACCGCCGAGCCAACGCTGGTTGATGTAAGGCATGTTGGCGCGCTCAGCGGCGTTCTTAACGGCCTCCTGAGCCTGCTTCTTGGTGCCGACGAACAGCACGTTGCCGCCCTTGGCGACGTTCTTAACGAAGGTGTAGGCCTGGTCGGCGTCGAGGATGGTCTGCTTGAGGTCGAGGATGTAGATGCCGTTGCGCTCACCGAAGATGAACGGCTTCATCTTGGGGTTCCAGCGACGGGTCTGGTGACCGAAGTGGCAGCCGGCCTCGAGCAGGGTGCGGATATTAATCTTGGTAGCCATGTTAAACCTCCTGTGGTTTGCCTCCGCGCGGGGTCATCCTCCAAAACCAACCCAGACATGTGCTACCAAAGCCCGGGCACCACGGTATGAAGTAGCCGCGCGTGCGTGATAAAAACATGTTGCCGTGAAGCAACCCGATGAATGATAGCAGGAATGCATCTTCCTGCCAACCCGCAATCAAAACCACACACCTGAGTGCAGCGCGAAACGTCCCAGCAACTATTCGCCGCGGGGATGGGCTTGAGCCACGGCCCGCTTAAGCCGATCGGGCGTGAGATGCGTGTAGATCTGCGTCGTGGACAGACTCGCATGACCCAGCAGCTCTTGAACCGAGCGCAGGTCCGCACCGCCCTCAAGCAAGTCGGTCGCAAAAGTATGGCGCATCGCATGCGGGGCGATGTCGGCCGGAATGCCGGCGAGCGTCGCCAGCGTATGGAACCGCCGCCGGAGCATGGCGGCGCTCATGCGATTGCCGCGCGCCGATATAAGCAGCGGATGCGGCCCGGTAGCGGGGTCACGACGCTTTGCCTGAGCGAGCAATTCCGGCCTCCCCTCCTCAATATAGAGACGCGTCGCCTCGAGCGCACGACGATACAGAGGGACGATACGTTCTTTGCTCCCCTT
>CABUUE010000229.1 GCA_902494685.1 uncultured Collinsella sp. | reverse complement strand
TAAGGTTTCCTGCTCGGGCAGTCCTGCTCGCACGAAGGCCACATTAAGTGGCCTTCGGCTCGTGCGGAACTCGCGATAAACCTTATATCCCGCCCCTCCGGCGCCACACGGGAGCCGCGCACAAGTTATCCCCCGGCATTCAGAAAAGTCTGTGCAGCAAAATGGCGATGCGGATGGCGACATGGGCATGGTTTTCGCCGCGCGCACGGGTCCCCCGGGGAGCACCGTGCATTTTTGGGAGTATTCAGCAGGCCAGGACGGCTGCATACGCGCCGGACACCCCTTATTGGCCCCAAAGACGCCTTCGACCGGCGATTTGGGTCGGCAGACAGACTTCGTCGAGACAAATAAACATGTCTCGCGTCGCACCGGACCCCAAAATGACGTTGATCTCCGCAATGTTAGCCAACTGCAGCGGTACCGGAGGAACTTGCCGTGCAGAATACTCCGTTTTTTGCACGGCCCAGGCGGGGGTACATCAGGACCGGAAAGAACACCTCAGCTTTTTTATGCAATCTGCAACTGGAAGTATGCAAAACACCAAGAGAAAGCATTGCTGATATCCCAATTGAGCGCGCGGGGCAGCAGCGTCCCCACCCTGCGCTCAAATCCAGCAGAGTGGGGACGCTCCTAACGGACCCGATCGGCAAACAAACGCGGCTCGAGCGCCATCCCAAAATAGGCTGCCCGAGCCGCGTTTAACGGTACGGCATGAATATTAGCGCTCGTAGATTAAGTTGCCTGCCAGGTAGGTGGCCTGGACCTTGGTGGCTTGCAGCTCTTGGGGGTCGATGGTGAGCGGGTTTTGGTCCAGGACTACCAGGTCGGCGTATTTGCCGGGCTCTAGGCTGCCGAGGTTTTGCTCGTCGCCCGCTGCGTACGCGCTACCAAGCGTGTAGTTGCGCAGGGCCGTTGCCGCGTCGATGCGCTCGCTCGGTAACCAGCCGCCCTCGGGCCAGTGACTGCGAGGGTCTTGGCGCGTGATGGCCGTGTAGAGCACGTTCATGCTGGTAACGGCCGTGATGGGGCTATCGGTGCCGAAAGCTTGACGGATGCCGCGCTGCTGATAAGTTGCGAACGGCCACATGATGCGGCTGCGTTCCAGGCCCAGGTCGCGCTCCGGGCCACCCGGGTCGAGCGTGATGTGGCAGGGCTGGCTCGAGGCAATGACGTTGAGCTTGCGCAGACGATCGATGTCCTGAGGCAGCAGATTCTCCAGATGTTCGAGCGTGTTATGACCGTGCGGGGGCAGACCGTAGAGCTCTGCCGCCTCCTCAAAGATATCGAGCGCAGCATGGATGGCACCATCGCCGATAACGTGGATGCGCACGGTGTGGCCACGCTCGGCTGCCGCCAGAACCAACTTGCGCATGCGCTCGACAGGAACCGTCAGGCGACCCTGGTCGCCCGGGAAGCGCGGGTTGGTATAGGGCTCAGTGAGGTATGCGGTATGCTCGCTCGATACGCCGTCGAAGAACTGTTTAAAGCCTGGCGCCGAGAGCAGCGCGTTGTTCGCGTAGCGGGTCTGGAGTTCTTCCAAGCGCGATTGGTCATCCAGCAGCGTGGGAAACAGATGGGCGCGGATGCCCAGCTTGCCGGCGGCCTGCAGCTTGTCGTAAACATCGTCGCGAATAAAGTCGCAGCCCGGCATGGGCATGAGCGACATGTCGCAGATTGAGGTGATGCCTTGCTCGGCCATACGCTTCATCTGGTCGGCGTAAGCGCTCGCGATGCGGTCCTCGCCCAGCCACTCCAGGCAGCGCGGCAGCAGCTGCATAGCAGCTGCCTCGTGGGCGATACCCGTAAGCTCGCCATTTGCATCTTTGTCGTAACTGCCACCCGCCGGAGGCTCACTGCCGCGCGTCACGCCGAGGGCTTCGAGTGCGCGGCTGTTGAGCCACAGGGTATGCCCATCGCCCGAATACATAACACAGGGGCGATCGGGGAAGGCGGCGTCGAGGGAGGCCTTGGTAGGGTGCTCGGGCGGATCCCAGCGGTAATCGCGCCAGCCCTGCGTCACGACCCAGGCGTCGTCAGGCAGGCCCTGGGAAAACTCAAGCGCATGCTGCACCAATGCCGCCTCGGACGTGCCCATATCCATGAGCATGTACGGCGAGGAGCCAACCGAGGTATGGAAGAAATGCAGGTGCGCATCGTGGAAACCGGGGCAGATGAATTGCTCGTCGTAGTCGACCACCGGCGTGACGGCAGGTGCGGCGGCGAGCACGTCATCGGGCGCGCCGACTGCGACGATGCGATCGCCTGCAATGGCAATCGCCAGCTCGCGGGCGGCATCGATGCCGTCTTGGGCGGTAAAAACGTTCTTGGAGCGGATAATCCGATCGATATGTTGCATGGGCATCCCCATTTCTGGCAGGAAATTCAACACCCCCGAGTGTACTCCCCCACTCTTGTTACAAAACCCCAAGCGGCAAACGGCAACTTTACCAGCCCTAGCGGCAGGTGGCATACTGGAGAGAGCCTGTACGATTTTGCGATCGAGCCAACAAGGAGCAAATCGACCATGACGAAGACCAAGGCACAGCAAATTATGGCGGCAACCGAGGTTCGCGCGGCAGACGACGTCACCGCGGCCATCCGAGATATCGCCGCCGAGTTTGAACCCTACATCATCAAGCAGCGCCGGCACTTCCATAAGCACCCGGAGCTGAGCCTTGCCGAGGAGCGCACGACTTCCGACATCGCCAACCAGCTCGACGCCATGAATATCCCCTACGAGCGTCCGCTCAAGACGGGCCTGGTGGCGACGCTCCGCGGTACCGCACCCGATGCCTACCGCGAGGACGGCACGCCG
>CABUUE010000228.1 GCA_902494685.1 uncultured Collinsella sp. | reverse complement strand
CCGGTCTTTAAGACCAAACTCAACGTTGACCTGCTCTATAGCCATAACTGCGTGACGCATTTCCTGATGGTGGAGAAGGCGCTTATCGATCGTATTGGCATGTCCCCAGAAGACGTTGCGGGCGCCCAGGACTACGACCTGACGCTTCGCTGCCTTGCGGCGGGCGCGCGGTTTGAGCATGTTGCGCACGTGCTGTATCACTGGCGCGTTCATCCGGGGTCGACCGCCGATGGCTCTGCCGATAGCAAGCCGTATGCCATTGAAGCCGGGCGCCTTGCGCTGCAGCGTCACTTTAACGAGCTGGGCATTTGCGGAACGGTCGAGGAGACCGAGACGCCGTTTGTCTATCGCATGCGCTATGCGCTGCCGGAGCCTGCGCCGCTGGTGAGCATTGTGATTCCCACCAAGGACCACGTTGAGACGCTCGATGCCTGTGTGATGTCGATTGCCCAGAAGGCCACGTATGCCAACTATGAGATCGTCTTGGTGGAGAACAACAGCGAAGCCCCGGATACGTTTGCGTATTACGAAACCCTGCCGGAACGCGTGGCTTCAGCATCAGAAGGCAAGGGCATCGCGCGCGTTGTGTACTGGCCGGGCGAGTTTAATTACTCTCAGATCATCAATTTTGGTGTGGAGCACGCCAAGGGCGACTACCTGCTGCTGCTCAACAACGATACCGAGGTCATTAGCCCCGACTTTATCGAAGAGATGATGGGTTGTCTGCAACGTCCCGATGCGGGCGTGGTGGGTGCCAAGCTCTATTTTGCCGACCACCTGGTGCAGCACGCTGGCATTTTGGTCGGTGTGCGCGGCGCACTTGCCCATGCCAACCAAGACTTCTCGGCAAAGCGCGAGGGCTATCTTGCCCGTGCTGTGCGTCCGGGCAACTTTAGCGCCGTAACGGGCGCCTGCCAGATGGTGCGACGTGACGTATTTGAGCAGGTCGGGGGCTACAACGAGGAATTCGCCGTCGGCTTTAACGACGCAGACTTTTGCCTGCGCGTGTGGGAGGCGGGCTACCGCACCATCTTTACGCCCTATGCCGAGCTGTACCACTACGAGTTTACCTCGCGCGGCAGGGAAGAGGCCAACGAGGAAAAGCTGCGCCGCTGGAAGCGAGAGCAGGCACTGTTCATGCAGCGCTGGCCGGAGTTCTTCCTCGATGGCGATCCGTGGTTGGGGCCAAACCTATCTGCCGAGAGTGAGTATTTCTCGGTCTAAGGCAATGGGTTTAGGAAGTCCTGAACTTTCTTTCGCTATGAGCTTGGAAGAAAGCAATGGTGGACTACTAACTAAGTCATATTACGAAAGCTCGATACTTCCGCGATAAGTTTATACAAGCTTATACAGCTCGATATTATTCGATATAAGTAGATATCGCACTTGCCTTTGCCGGCTTACCCGCCGGCGTTATGGATCTTATTAACGGCAAGGCGCTTACGTTCTTGCGTCGTGCCCTCTCCGAAGATCTGGCGCCTATCAACCAGGTGGAGGTAGCGCTCTCTATGGGCGATAGCTTTGTCGCGACTGGTTTGACCATAGAGGACGATCTTCTGTCGAGAGCCGCTAAGGCCACTAAGGGCTATGCCTATCTGGTGCAACTGGTCGGTTACTCCATTTGGCAACGCGCCAACTCGCATCGTGCCAAAAGTGCCATTGTGAGCGAGGGCGACGTCACCGAAGGCATTGCGCTGGCAGAGGCTCGTTTTCACGATGTTGTTCACGAGCCCGCGATTTCTGGACTTGGACTCAACGATATCAAATACCTTTTGGCCATGTGCGAGGATAAGCAGCAG
The DNA here is from genome assembly GCA_902494685.1 of uncultured Collinsella sp. Lineage (GTDB taxonomy): Bacteria > Actinomycetota > Coriobacteriia > Coriobacteriales > Coriobacteriaceae > Collinsella. The sequence goes on along the minus strand of CABUUE010000228.1, from coordinate 1,018 downwards.
TCCAAATCATCTGAGATTGCTAAACGCATGGGTAAAAAGACCAATGAGGTCAGCTCTATTAGGGCTAAGCTGCTTCAAAGAGAGGTTATTCAAGCTCCGCAGAGGGGCTACGTGCAGTTTGCCGTGCCGGACCTAGATATCTATCTGCGAGAGAATGCCGCGGAGATTCTCGAGCGGTTCTAAATCAAGGCATGAATAGCCGCCGGTTAACTGCCCTTGTCGACTTGGCTCGCGTCCCCCCAATCTAGTAGACTCTGAACCGTTGCTAGATTGGGGGGATTTTCCATGAAACGCTCCATGAAACGAGTTTCCGGGGCCGTTCGGATGCCGTGGCGCAGCAGGGACTTGAGCTTCTCGGCGAACACCTGCTCTTTCGAGTTCGCAAGCAGGCAGACGCCCTCCTGCCGGTGTGCCACGTCGAACCACAGCTCGTCCTGCTCCATCGCAGCGCTCGCGTGGACCCCCAGGTCGAGCTTCGTGTCGAACGTGCTGCGCCCGTCGCTGACCTTGAGGTTGACGCGCCTGCCCTTGTAGTCCTGCTGCGACAGCTCCTCTATCTCGCCGGCGATGCGGACGGTTACGCCGTCGCCGAGGTTCGAGAGGGCGGACACAAAGGAGCGAATGGAGGCGTCGGTCATCGGGTACCGCACGAAGTCGAGGTCTATGTCCTGGGTTGCGCGGCGCCCGCTCCCCGACAGCGCGCACATCAGGACCCCTCCCTTGACCGTCACTCGGTCGCGCATGCCGGATGCCGCCAGCTTTGAGAGGATCACGTCCTGGCAGACGCGCGCGGTCGCGTTGAGGCAGGAGTAGCCCTCCTCGCGCTCGTAGCGCGCCCTCATCTCGTTCAGGTCCATCAGAATACCTCCTCCATGGCGCGCTCGAGGTGTGCCTCGCCGTGCGGGATTGCCTCCGCGTAGTCCTGCAGCCTGTATATGTCCAGCCGCTCCGACCGCCTGCGGAACGAGGCGACGGCCTCCCGGTAGAGGTCGTAGGGCAGCTTGTTGCGCGAGCGCAT
>CABUUE010000227.1 GCA_902494685.1 uncultured Collinsella sp. | reverse complement strand
CGCTCACGGCCATTCGCGGCTTCCGCGACGACTTTGAGCATCACATCCGCGAGCACTCCTGCGGTTTTGACCGCGAGGCCCGCGTCCCGTGCGTCTCGGGCTGCCCGGCGCACGTCGACATTCCCGGTTACATCTCGCTCGTCGAGGCCGGCCGCTATGCCGATGCCGTCAAGGTCATCCGCAAGAACAACCCGCTGCCGCTCGTTTGCGGCCTGGTGTGCGAGCATCCCTGCGAGATGCACTGCCGCCGCGGTATGGTCGATGACCCCATGAACATCCTCGCCCTTAAGCGCTTTGCCGTTGAGCACAGCGACCTCAACGACCACAAGCCTCATGTGGTGGACAACACCGGCAAGCGCGTCGCCGTGATCGGCGGCGGCCCGGCCGGTCTTTCCTGCGCTTACTACCTGGCCGTGATGGGCCACAAGGTGACCATTTTTGAGCAGCGCCACCACCTGGGCGGCATGCTGCGCTACGGCATTCCCAGCTATCGCCTGCCGCGCGAGCGCCTGCAGGCCGAGGTCGACTGGATCTTGAGCGCCGGCATCGACGTGGAGCTCGATCACTCCGTGAGCGGTGAGGAGCTCGCCCGTCTGCGCGACGAGTTCGATGCCGTCTACTTGGCCATCGGTGCCCACAGCGATAAGAAGCTCGGCCTTCCGGGCGAAGAGGCGCCCGGCGTTGAGTCGGCTGTCAAGATGCTGCGCGCCATCGGTGATGACGAGCTGCCCGACCTGAGCGGCCAGCGCGTGTGCGTCATCGGCGGCGGCAACGTGGCCATGGACGTGGCACGCTCTGCCGTGCGCTGCGGCGCCGAAAAGGTAAGCATCGTCTACCGCCGTCGCATCTGCGATATGACGGCCCAGGACGCCGAGATCGCCGGTGCCCAGGCCGAGGGCTGCGAGGTGCTGGAGCTCACAGCCCCGCTCGCCATCGAGACGGGCGAGGACGGTCGCGTGAACGGCCTGCGCGTGCAGCCGCAGATTATCGGTGAGCCCCGCCGCGGTCGTCCGGCTCCGCGTGCCGCCGCCACGCCCGAGCGCGTCATCCCCTGCGAGCGCGTGTTCGTCGCCATTGGCCAGGACATCGATTCCAAGCCGTTTGAGGAGATGGGCATTGCCTGCAAGTGGGGCTGCGTCGTCACCGATTCGGACGGCGCCGTGCCCAACTTCGATGGCCTCTTTAGCGGCGGCGACTGCCAGACCGGCCCCGCCACCGTCATCCGCGCCATCAATGCCGGCCGCGTGGCGTCGGCAAACATCGACCACTACCTGGGATTCGACCACAAGATCAAGCTCGAGGTCGAGCTGCCGACCGTCCAGTTTAAGGGCAAGCATGAGTGCGGCCGCTGCGAGCTGGGCGAGCGCGAGGCCGGCGAGCGCATTCACGATTGGAATCTGGTCGAGCAGGGTCTCACCGAGCAGGAGGCGCGCCAAGAGGCGAGCCGCTGCCTGCGTTGCGATCACTTTGGCTTTGGCGCGTTCCGCGGAGGGAGGAACCTGGAATGGTAGAGCCCAATAAAACCACCGTCAGCGACAACACCGAAAGCGGAGCACTCAACATGGTCAAGCTCACTATCGATAATTGCGAGGTCGTGGTTCCCGAGCACACCACGATCCTGGATGCGGCCAAGTCCGTCGGCATCCAGATTCCTACCCTGTGCTACCTGCGCGATCTAAACGAGATCGGCGGCTGCCGCGTGTGCGTGGTCGAGGTCGAGGGCTGCGACCAGCTGGTCGCAGCCTGCAACAACTACGTGCTCGACGGCATGGTGGTCCACACCAACAGCCCCAAGGCGCGCGAGGCCCGTCGCACCAACGTGCAGCTGCTCCTGTCCCAGCACGATTCGCAGTGCACGAGCTGCGTGCGCAGCGGCAACTGCAACCTGCAGACCATCGCCAACGACCTGGGCATTTTCTATCTGCCATATCAAAGGCATTTGGCGGGCGAGGGCTGGGATTTCGATTTTCCCATCATCCGCGAAAACGACAAGTGCATTAAATGCATGCGCTGCATCAAGGTGTGCGAGAGCGTACAGGGCCTGGGGATTTGGGACCTGACCAACCGCGCCACGCATACCGCCGTGGGTACCCGCGGGCGCGCGCCGATCGGCAAGACCGATTGCGTCGCGTGCGGCCAATGCATTACGCATTGCCCGACGGGCGCACTGCGCGAGCGCGACGATACCGAGACCGTGTTTGACGCGCTCGCTAATCCCGATAAGATCGTGCTGGTGCAGATCGCGCCTGCCGTTCGCAGCGCCTGGGGCGAGGAACTTGGCATCCCGCGCGATGAGGCCACCGTCGAGCGCCTGGCCTGTGCGCTGCGCCGCGTGGGCTTTGAGTACGTGTTCGACACCGATTTCTCGGCCGATCTCACCATTATGGAGGAGGGCTCCGAGCTGCTCGAGCGCCTGGGTAAGGCCGCCAAGGGCGAGGGCGACAGCCGCAGCTGGCCCATGTTCACGAGCTGCTGCCCGGGCTGGGTACGCTTTGTGAAGGCGCGTTACCCCGAGTTTGTCGACAGCCTGTCCACGTCCAAGTCGCCGCAGCAGATGTTCGGCGCCATCGCCAAGACCTACTACGCCAAGGTGCTGGGCGTGGAGCCCGAGCGCCTGTTTGTGGTGTCCGTGATGCCGTGCACGGCCAAGAAGGCCGAGTGCGCGCTGCCGAGCATGGTGGGCGAGGGCGGCACGCCCGATGTGGACGTTGCGCTGACGGTGCGCGAGATGGTGCGCATGGTCCGCGCGAGCCACGTGAGCGTGGATACGCTAGTTGAGGAGCCGCTCGATACGCCGCTGGGCTTTGGCACGGGTGCGGGTGTGATCTTTGG
>CABUUE010000226.1 GCA_902494685.1 uncultured Collinsella sp. | reverse complement strand
TACCGATTCCAATTCCCAGCAGATGGCGTGAGAACGAAGCGTCGGCTTTAAACTGCGAAGCCGACCAGATGATGATGGCACCGTAGGCAACGAGCGCCACAGTAGCCACGAGCACACCGATATGCACCTTTTGGCGAAACGTGCCGCGCGAGGCCGAAAGTTGCTTGTTGACGCGGTCCAGGCTGCTGCGAGAGCCGGTCTTGGTTGAACGGAACAGATCCGCCGGAGAAAAATCCATCGCAACCTCCTATCGAACCGAAGAATCGCCCGAGGCCGAAGAGGTATCGGGCTCGTCATAAATCACGCCGAGCACGTCGCGCACGACATGCATCGCGGTATCTGAGCCGCCGCCGCCCTGCTCCAGGACAGTAGCGATGACATACTTGGGATCATCGGCCGGCGCATAGGCGCAGAACCACGCGTATTCGTCCTCGCCGCTTTTCTCGCCCGTGCCCGACTTGCCGTATACCTGCGGCGTCAGGGTACCAAAGTGCGCCGCCAAGGACGTCGATGCCGTGTAAATCACGTCGTGCATGCCGTTGCGGACAAGAGCCAAATCCGAATCGCTGTTGATCTTGGCCTCTAGGCGCTTCTTCTTGCCCTTGCCGTTGTACTTATAGGCATCGCCGTCGCCATCGCGCGACACGGCAGACAAAAACACGTGAGGCACGTACTGTTTGCCGCCGTTGGCAAGACCCATATAGGCGCACGCCATCTGCAGGGGCGTCACCAGGATGTCGCCCTGGCCGATGGCAATGTTGGTCATGTCGCCGGCATTCCACTTGCGGTCCTCGGCAGATGCGTCGGTGAAGTACGACTCTTTCCACTCGGCATCGGGAATACGGCCCGCGCCCTCACTCGGCAGATCGATACCGCAGGTCTTGCCTAGACCCCAGCGACGAAAGACCTCCTGCAGGCCCTCGGGATGTTGCTCGTCATAAAAGAACGCCTTGCCCATGTCGTAGAAGACGGGGTCGCACGAGTTGGCGATACCCGACTGCAGCGTCATGGTGCCGTGGCCGGAATGCAGCCAGCAGTACTTGCCCCACGACTTGCCCAGACCCGTCCAATAGCCCGTGCAGTTGGTCGTCTGCCCCGACGTGTAGGTTCCAAACTCAAGACCGGCCAGCGCCGAGAGCGGCTTGATGGTCGAAGCCGACATGTACTGTCCGCTAATGGCGCGGTTGAGCAGCGGGTGCGAACCCTTGTCATCATTGAGCTCGGTCCACACGTCATTTGAGACGCCGCCGATAAAGACGGACGGATCGAACTTGGGCTCGCTTGCCATGCCCAGGATCTCGCCATTGTTGGGATCGAGGCACACCACTGCGCCGTTGCCGGCATTGCTGTAGCCAGTGGTCTTGGCAAGCTCGATAGCGCTCGCCAGCGCCGTCTCACAGGCCTGTTGGATCTTAAGGTCGAGCGTGAGCTTAATGTCGGAGCCGGCCTTCGCGGGCACGGCGCCGGCCTGACCGGTCACATTGCCCGAGGCATCGACCTTGACGGTCTGCTCGCCACGAATACCCTGCAGTAGGTTTTCATAGTAGCTCTCAACGCCCGCCTGGCCCACGATATCGCCCGACTGGTACGTAATCTTGCCAGCAGAAGCATCATCATCGCCAGAGGTTCTCTTATTCTGGGCCTCGAGCTGCTCGGAGGTAATGGTGCCGGTATAGCCCAAGATATGGCATGCCGTCTCGCCGTATGGATACTGGCGCTCGGTACGCTCGGCAATCTTGACGCCCGGGAACTCGCCGGCGTGCTCCTGAATATAGGCAACCGTGGAGCGACGGACGTCCGTCGCGATGGTATGTAGGCTCTGAGCGCCCTCTGTATTGTCCTGGATATTGCGCAGAACCGCCACGTAGGGCATACCGAGCACGTTGGCAAGATGGCGAACCAGAACCTCATCCTCCGCAAGGTCGCGGTAGGCCACGACAGCAAGTGAGGGACGGTTCTGGACAAGCGCCACGCCGTTGCGGTCGAGGATGCGGCCGCGCACAGCGGGTGTGGTAACGGTGCGAGTCTGATTACTATTAGCCTGCTTCTCGTAATAGTCCGACGAGACCATCTGCATGCCCCACAGCTTGACGGCAAGCGCCGCAAACATCGCGCCCACACCCGTGGTGAGGATGGAAAAGCGGCCCTTAAAGGCGGTCGACGCGGTATTGCCCTCGCCCTCGGTGGCGCGCGGGGCCGTTCCATGCTGCGTATCGTAGGTAAAACGGGAATCGCCACGACGCATGATGACCAGCGCGACCACGATGGCCACAACCAGCACGATACCGGCGATAATAACCGTCATCTGGGAAGACATCTACGGGCCTCCCCTATTTGAGCTTGCGGGTCTTGGGCTTAAAGCGCATACCCGTCTGGCGTCCGCCACGTGCGGAGAATCCATAGCCGGACTGCGGCACAACGCCGGACATCAAAAACGGAATGGCAACCAGACCCGTCAGGATCGAGGACGGCAGCGCATGGCCGAAGATCGCCACGACAAAGCTCGTCTCCAAACCCATAAACAGCAAGATGATGCTGTAGATCACATTAATGGCGAGCGCGAAGGCGCCCACAGTGACGCCGCGCGCACTCGGGGTACCGCCCGTCTGACCGACGGCGCTGTGCACCAGGGCAAAAGAACCCACGGTCAGCAGGAGCGACATAACGCCCACCGGCACGGCAGCGGACAGGTCATAGAACAAGCCGCTGCAAAAACCGCACGCGACGGCACGGGTCGGGTCACCCGAGAACACGCTTAGGCACACCAGGATAATCATGAAGTTGACGCGACCGCCCGCAATGGAGATCTGCGGTGCCAGGCCTGCCTGCAGCAGCACG
>CABUUE010000225.1 GCA_902494685.1 uncultured Collinsella sp. | reverse complement strand
TACTTCTTGTTGCGCATCTGCGCTTCCATCTGGCGCAGCAGGTCCATATCGGACTTGGGGCCGCCCGTTCCCAGGCCGCCCATGCCGCCCAGCCCCATGGCATCCAGACCGGGAATATTGGGCATGCGCATCTTTTTGCCCTTCTTACCCTTCTTGCCCTTCTTGCCACCAGCCTGTGCCTGATTGGCCATCGTGCGCATGCGGCCCATCATCTTATTCATCTCACCCCACTGCTTCATAAGGCTGTTGACCTCGGTGGGGGTCACGCCGGCGCCCTTGGCGATACGGGCGCGACGCTGGCCGTTGATGATAGAGGGACGCAGGCGCTCCTCCTTGGTCATCGACATGATGATGGCCTCGTTCTTGTCGAAGATGCCCTCGTCCAGGTTGCCGCCCATCTGGTTGAGCGCTCGCTGGCCACCGGGAAGCATGCCCAGGATGCCCTTCATGCCGCCCATCTTCTTGACGGCCTTCATCTGGTCGAGCATGTCATTCATGGTGAAGCCCTCGCGCAGCATGCGCTCGGCAGCCTCGAGCTGCTCGGCGTCGGCCGCCTCCTGGGCCTTCTCGATGATGCCGACAACGTCGCCCATACCCAGAATGCGCTTGGCCATACGATCGGGGTAGAACGGCTCCAGCGAATCGGGCTTCTCGCCCATGCTCACAAACTTGATGGGCTTGCCGGTCACCTGGCGCACGGAAAGCGCGCCGCCGCCACGGGCGTCGCCGTCGAGCTTGGAGATGATCACGCCGTCAAAGTCGGTGCGCTCGGCGAAGGTCGAGACGACGTTGACGATATCCTGGCCGGTCATGGCATCGACGACCATCAGCACCTGATCGGGCTTGACGGCCTTCTTGATGTCCACGGCCTCCTGCATCATCTGTTCGTCGATCTGAAGACGTCCGGCGGTATCGACGATGACCACGTCGCGCAGGTGGTCGACGGCCTCCTGGATGGCGCCCTTGGCGATATCGACCGGGTGCGCACCGTCGCCGCGGAAGACCGGTACGCCGATCTCGCCACCGAGCGTGGCCAGCTGGTCGGCAGCAGCGGGACGGTAGACGTCGCACGCGGCGAGCAACGGCGAGCGGCCCTGCTTCTTGAGCAGGTAGGCCAGCTTTACGGCCGCCGTGGTCTTACCGGAGCCCTGCAGGCCCACGAGCATGATGACATTGGGAATGCGGTTGCTAAAAACGAGCTTGCTCTCGGTGGAGCCGAGCATCTCGGTGAGCTCGTCGAGCACAATCTTGACGACGTTTTGCGCCGGCGACAGCGACTCCATGACCTCGGCGGTCATGCAGCGCTCCTTGGTCTTGGCGACGAACTCCTTGACGACCTTAAAGTTAACGTCGGCCTCGAGCAGCGCCATGCGAATATCGCGCATGGCCGAAGTAATATCGGCCTCGGTCAGCTTGCCCTTGCCGCGCAGGCGGTCAAATGTGTCGTTGAGGCGATCGCTCAGGGAATCAAACACTAGTCACTCCTTAATTGGACTCGCCCACCAGGGCGCGGCAGAAATCTTTGGCATTGAACTCCTGCAGGTCATCGACCTGCTCGCCCACGCCCACGCGCAGGATCGGGAGCTTGAGTTTCTCGGCCACGGCCATGGCGATACCGCCCTTAGCCGTGCCGTCGAGCTTAGTCATGATAATACCGTCCAGGCCCAGTGCCTCGTTAAACTCGAGCGCCTGGTTCAGACCGTTCTGGCCGGTGGCGGCATCGATCACGAGCACGACTGAGACGGGCATGGGGCCGGCGGCCATATTGGCGGCGCGCTTACGCGTCACGTTAACCACCTTGGCAAGCTCACGCATGAGCTCGGGGCTCGTGTGCAGACGACCGGCGGTATCGATGAGCACCAGGTCGCTGCCGCGCTTGTCGGCCTCGTCGAGCACGTCGTAGCAAACACTTGCCGGGTCGGAGCCGCGGTCGCGCTTGATGACGGGGACGCCAGCGCGCTGGCCCCACACATCGAGCTGCTCGATAGCGGCGGCGCGGAAGGTATCGGCCGAACCGATCACGACGTTCTTGCCGCGGGCGGCCATGGCGCTCGCGATCTTACCGACCGTCGTGGTCTTGCCGGCACCGTTAATGCCCACAAACAGCACGCAGCTCGGCGTATCGGAGAACGGATCGCGCTCGATGGGCACAAAGTGATGCTCAAGCTGCTCGGCCAGGGCGCGACGGAGTTGCGGGGCGGTCTTGAGGTTCTTCTTGGCCGCGGCATCGCGCAGGTCATCGGAGACCTTGATGGCGACCTCGGCGCCCATGTCACCCATGACGAGGGTGTCCTCCAGGTCCTCCCAAAAATCCTCGTCGACCTCGCCGCCAAAGTAAAAGACCTCGTTGAGGGCCTCGCGGCTGCGCTCAAGTCCGCGCGAGAGAGCGTCAAAGAATCCCATTATGCATTCACGACCTTTCCGGTTTCGCGATCGAGTTTTTGCGAGACGACGCGACTGACGCCGTCGGCTTGCATCGAGACGCCATAGAGGACGTCAGCGTCCTCCATAGTACGGCGCTGATGCGAAATGACCAAGAGCTGCGTATCGGAACGCAACACATCGAGCGCGCCGATGAGCTTGGACAGGTTGGCGTCGTCGAGTGCCGCCTCGACCTCGTCCAGCACATAGAACGGCACCGTACGCGTGCGATACACGGCAAAGAGCAGGGCGAGCGCCGTCAGGCTCTTCTCGCCGCCCGACATGAGCATCATCTTGCTGATGCGCTTGCCGCGCGGCTGCGCCACGACCTCGATGCCCGTCTCGGCCGGATGCTCGGGGTCGGTCATCTCCAGATGTGCCTGGCCGCCCGGGAACAGCATGGCGAAGATCTCGCGGAAGTTCGCGTCGACCTTCTCAAACGTCACC
>CABUUE010000224.1 GCA_902494685.1 uncultured Collinsella sp. | reverse complement strand
GCGCGCAGCAGCGGCAGGTTGTCCAGAATCGAATCGTGCTCGATGGCAGATACGATCACGCGGTTACGCTTACGGTCGCGCTGACGGGCGCCTTCGGCAAGACCGAGCAGTGCCAACTGGTTGGCTTCGGTGCCGCCGTTGGTCAGTACAATCTCGGACGGGCGAACGCGTACGCCAAAGCTACGGGCGATCTCGCGACGTGCCACTTCCAGGCGCGCAGCGGCCTTGCGTCCAAGCGAGTGCAGCGAGTTGGGGTTGACGCCGGCAAGCTCGCTGTCGTCGTACTCACGCTGCGCAAGGAGCGCCTCGGCGCGCATGGGCGTCGAGGCGGCATAGTCAAGATTCACGGGTATGCGGTTTTGACCTGCGGTCATAAGGGTTTATGCCTCCTGTGCTGCCTCGTTGCCCAGCTTCTGCAGCAGTGCAACCTCGGCAGCGGGATCTTCGGACTTAAATACGGCGGAGCCCGCTACGAGTACGTTGGCGCCGGCCTTGACGACCTCGGTGATGTTTTTGGAAGAGATGCCGCCGTCGACCTCGATCATGGGCGACACGCCGTGGCGCTCGCACATGGCCCTGAGCTCGTGCAGTTTGGCAATGGTACCGGGGATAAAGCTCTGGCCGCCAAAGCCGGGGTTCACGCTCATCAGCAGCACCATATCGACGACGTCGATGATGCTCTCAAGTACGCACACGGGGGTGGCAGGGTTGAGCACCACGCCGGCCTTGACGCCGCGCTGCTGCAGATGGGTGAGCGTGCGGTGCAGGTGCGTGGATGCCTCGTAGTGCACGGTGATCATGTCGGCACCGGCGTCGGCGTACCAATCGACCGTTTCGTCGGGGTTCGACACCATCAGGTGCGCGTCGACCGGTACATCGGTGGAGCGCTTGACGGCCTTGAGGATGTCAACGCCAAAGGTGAGGTTGCCGGTAAAGTGACCGTCCATAACGTCGAAGTGCACGTAGTCGGCGCCGGCGATTTTGTCGAGCTCGCCCTTGAGGTTGGCCATGTCGGCCGAAAGGACGGACGGAGCGATTTTAATGGTACCCATGGTAGAAGCCTTTCTGCGTTAGTCGGTGAGTCCGTAGAACTCTTGAGAAGGGACGCGATCGGTAAGAATCTCGAGTGCCCTATCCAAAGTAACACCGTTGTAGAGCGTTTGCTCCACGGCAAAGGTGAGCGGAATGTCTACGCCCAGTGAACGGGCGAGCTCGCTCACGCTGCGGGCGGCGACGGCGCCTTCGACCACCATATGCGTGCGCGTCTGATACTCGTCGAGCGACACGCCATGAGCGAACTCGTAGCCAAAGGTGCGGTTGCGCGAATGCTCCGAGGTGCAGGTGGCAATGAGGTCGCCCATGCCGGCAAGCCCCATGCAGGTCATAGCCTGCCCGCCGCGGGCATGCACCAGACGGCTGATCTCGGCCAGGCCGCGCGTCATGATAAGGGCGAGCGTATTGTCGCCCGCACCGGTGCCGGCGGAGATGCCACATACGATGGCGATGACGTTTTTCATGGCGCCGCAGACCTCGACACCGGTCATGTCTTGCGACAGATAGATGCGGAAGGCCGTGGACAGGAGCAGTTCCTTAAAGGTCTCCCCTATCTGCGGATCTTTGCTTGCGATGACGGCGGCAGAAAGTCCGCCGCGGCAGATTTCCTCAGCATGGTTGGGGCCCGAGAGCGCCGCCACGCGCGACTCGTTGCCGATCTCGCTGGCGATGACCTCGCTCATGAGCAGGCCGGACTCGGGCTCAATGCCCTTGGTGAGGCAGAGCGCCGGGGTATCGGCGGCGATAAAGGGAGCGGCCTGGTGGCACACGCTGCGAAGGTGCGTCGAAGGAACGGCAAAGATGATGGCCTCGGCGCCGTCGAGCGCCTGCGACAGGTCCGTGGTGGCGACAACGTTGCCGGGCAGCTCGTAGTCCACCAGATACCGGGGATTGCGGTGCTCGCCATTGATGCCGGCGGCCGTCTGCTCGCTATGGGCCCACATGGTCACGCGCTCGGCTCGCGCTGCAGCAAGGCCCGCGACGGCGGTTCCCCAGGAGCCGGAGCCAATCAGCGCAACATTCATGACTCTCTCCTACTTATCGTCGGGCTCGGTGACGCGCTTGGTAAACGAGAGCTTGGACTCCTTACCCGTCATGAGCTTTTTGATGTTCGCACGATGGGCCCACACCACAGTAATGCCGATCAGCGCCATGCAAAACTTAAGTCCGAGGCTGCTGTACGGAAAGAACGCGCAGGCAGCGATGGGAAGACCGATGGCCGCGGCAAGCGAGCCCACCGACACAAACTTGGTGATGGCGACGGCCACGATAAACATGCCCAGCAGCGACAGGCCAATAGGCCAGTACCAGGCGAGGATGACGCCCAGACCAACTGCGATGCCCTTGCCGCCATGGAAGTTGAGGTAGGGCGAGAAGATATGGCCCCACACGGCTGCCAGGCAGATGACGCCGAGCATCCAGTCGCCGGCGGCACCGGGGGCCATAATGCTCACGGGGAAGCCATAGCCCAAGTCGGCAATGAGCGGACGCGCGATAAGGACGCAGATGGCGCCCTTAAGGCAGTCGAGCAGCAGCGTGAGCGCGGCCACCTTGGGGCCGGCCACGCGCAGGGCGTTGGTGGTGCCGATGTTGCCGGAGCCCGCCTTACGAATGTCCGTGTGGTTGAACACGCGGCCCAGGATCAGACCAAACGGAATCGCCCCGATAAAGAACGAGACCACGGCGCAGATGGCGGTCAGAAGAATCGGATTATGCATCCTTTTGCTCCTTCTTCCTAAAGAAGAGTCGAATGGGCGTGCCGGCAAAGTCGAAGGTCGAGCGCATGCGGTTCTCCACGTAGCGCTGGTAGGTGTCGTTGACCAGGTCACTGTGGTTGACGAAGAACGTGAACGTCGGCGGGTT
>CABUUE010000223.1 GCA_902494685.1 uncultured Collinsella sp. | reverse complement strand
TAAGGTTTCCTGCTCGGGCAGTCCTGCTCGCACGAAGGCCACATTAAGTGGCCTTCGGCTCGTGCGGAACTTGTATCGAGCAAAGCCCCAAACCGCTCCCATGGCGGTTACGGAGGCGTCCGCTGCCTGGTGGGGCCACTTGGTTGTGGCCTTGAGGTCGCTGCAAAGCGGTGTTTGGCTGATATTTTGTTTGGGAGGGGCTCGTTGTTGATTCGGGCCTCTTTTTATGTTGAGGGGACTTTGGTTTATGCCTAAGCGTTCGGGGTCGTATTCTGTGCCGTTCTCGTTTGAGTTGCTTTCGTTTGGTGAGGCTGTTGGGCTGGCTGCCGATACGGGGCGGATTTCTGGGGATGCTGGTCCTCTGCTCGAGACGGTTGTCGATATGCTCGATGAGCTGGGGCGTCCGGACGAGTACTTTGATTGCATTCAGGTTGCCGGCACCAATGGCAAGACTTCGACTACGCGTTTTTCGGCTGCCATTCTTCGTGGTGAGGGGCTCAAGACCGCGCTGTATACGTCGCCGCAGCTGGTGCGCTATCCCGAGCGCATGGAGGTTGACGGGCGCGTTGTGAGCGACGAGGCGTTTGCCCGTGGCGTTTCGGCCGCTGTTGAGGCGGGGCATCGCGTGAATGCGCGCCGTGTGGCGGCGGGGGAGCGTGCCTATACCATCACGCCGTTTGACCTGCTGACGGCCGCTGCGCTTGTGGTGTTTGCCGAGGCTCGCGTGGATGTTGCCGTGCTCGAGGTCGGCATGGGCGGGCGTTGGGACGCCACGAGTGCGACCGATCCCGTCGCCGTTGCCATTACGGGCATCGGGCTCGATCACACACGTATTTTGGGCGACACGCTCGAGGCCATTGCGGGGGAGAAGGCTGCGGTTATCAAACCCGGGCGCTTGGTTGTTTTGGGCGAGGGCACGCACGAGGCGAGCGTTCAGCGCGTGATGGATACCCGCTGCCGCGAGTGCGGTGTGGTGCCACTCGTGGTGAGCCACGCCACGACTAAGGTGCCGGCGCATGTTGGCGATACGGTGGAGTTCAGCTGCACCACGCCGCGTGCGATCTATACGACGAGCATGGTTAAGCCGGCGTATCAGCCGCAGAATGCAGCGTGCGCGATTATGCTTTGCGAGGGGTATCTGGGTCGCGAGCTCGATCACGATGCGTTGGATGCATCGCTTATGGGTTGCCCCACGCCGGGTCGTTTTGACGTGCTGGGGACCGATCCACTCAAGCTGATCGATGCCTGTCATAACCCCCAGAGCTGCGAGAACTTTGTGAGCGCACTGGACGAGATCGACCCGTGCGTAGAGAATCGCCCAACGTTGCTGTGCGCCGCGCTGGCAGACAAGGACGTGGCGGGTATCGTCGACGTGCTTGTTCCGGCGTTCCCCCGTGTGGTCGTGACCCAGACCGATTCCGATCGCGCCCTGCCGGCAGAGGAGCTTGCTGCCCTCGTTGATGCCGATAAGCTCGCCGGCGTATACCCCAGCGTTTCCGAGGCCCTTGCAGCTTTCAAGGCCGCGGGCGAGCCCTTCGTAGCAGCCGGCACCATCACCCTAGCCGGTGAAGTAGCCGGCCTGCTGCGCTAACCCATCCCCTCATCAGTTGCGGTGAAATAGTTCCTGTTTTTGGGTTCTAGCGGCCCATCCAGGAACTATTCCACCGCAACTTAGTTTGGGGGCTTGGGGACCAGGCTAGTCTAGGCGGACTGGGTCGTGGGGGTAGGCGTTGAGAATCTCGACGCCGGTCTCGGTGACGAGGGCCAAGTCCTCGATGCGGACGCCGGTACGGCCGGGGAGGTAGATGCCCGGCTCGATGGAGAAGGTCATGCCCGGCTCCACGACCTTCTCGTTGACCAGCGAGACGTCGCCCGCCTCGTGGTCCTGCAGGCCAATCGAGTGGCCCAGGCGGTGCGTAAAGTACTGCCCATAGCCCGCATCCTCAATCACGTCGCGTGCGGCGCGGTCCAGGTCACACATGCGCACGCCCGGTGCGATGAGCGCCTCGGCAGCCTCGTTGGCGCGGCGCACGATGTCGTAGATGCGTGCCGTCTCCTCGTCCGGCTCGCCCCAAAAGAACGTGCGCGTCATGTCCGAGCAGTAGCTGCGATGGCGTCCGCCAATGTCGAATAGCACCACGTCGCCGCGCTTGAGCGTGGTGTCGTCGGGCTCGTGGTGCGGGTCGCCGGCGTTGGCGCCAAAGCTCACGATGGGCGGAAAGCTAAAGCCCTCGCAGCCGTGCTTGCGGTACAGACCGAGCATTTGGTCGGCAATCTCGCGCTCCGTTACGCCCTCGTGGACGAGTTTGATGGCGTCGGCCATCACGGCGTCGTTAGCGGCCGAGGACGCGCGCATCAGCTCCCGCTCGGCGGCATCCTTGTAGGTGCGCGAGGCGGTGACGGCAAAGTCGCCCAGGAAAAACTCGCTGGCGGCGTGGCGCTCCATGAGCGGCATCAAAAAGCCGGAGCGCATGACGGTGTCGATGCCGAGTGGTTTGTTCTGATCGACCTCGCGAACGATGGCGTCGGCCACGACGTCGGTGTCGGTGTGGTAGGCAATGCGGGCATTGTCGTATTTCGGCAGCTGGTGCAGTGCGTTGACCAGGATCACCGGCTCGCTGCCGCGCGCGAGCAGCACGCCACAAAAACGCTCGAACATATCGGCGTAAAAGCCGGTCAGATAGTAGATCGACCACGGGTCATTTACAAGCAGCTGTGCGCCGGGGTGCTGAGCCTCGAGCGCATCGAGCACGCGCGCCACACGCTGGTCATTGACATGTGCCATGAATCATCCTTTCGCTAGGTTGCCACCATGGTATCCCCAATGCCAGGGTAGTCAATTTGCGACGGGGCTATTTTAGCTGCGTCCAACATGCGGAATGATTTTTCTGGGACGGGGATTAAATAATCATTGGGTG
>CABUUE010000222.1 GCA_902494685.1 uncultured Collinsella sp. | reverse complement strand
TGTCAACGGTGTTCGCATGGTCGACGACCGTTGATATAGTTGACCTCAACTTGTAAAGGAGGGTGCGCACATGCCGCAGACGACATACATTCGCCGCGTTGCCGCGCGCGCCCTGTATATGGCTCGGAGCCGCATATGAGCAGGTATGTTCACGGCTCCGGGAGAGACGACGCACAACTAAATAATCGACCGCAAAGCGGGTTCCCCAAAATTCCGGGTTTGAGCACGGCTGGGTTTTCGCCACCCACCGTGCAGAAATACCGTAGCTATTCATTTTTGGTTCGAGAGGGGAACCGTCATGGCTGAAGAATTCGATTTCCATCCGATGTGGGAAAGCCTCGGCATGAATCTTGCCGACCACGACATGCTGCTGGGCGCCGTGGGCCAGATGTACGGCGATATGTTCCTGACGCAGAACAATCGCCCCAAGTCTACGTCCTACCTGGATTTTGTCGCCACCAACATCCACAGCGGCCGTATTAAGGAGATGCTCGACAAGAAGGAGGCCGGCGAGGCCACCAAGATCGTCGGTTCGTTCTGCGTCTACGTGCCCGAGGAGATCGTGCTTGCCTGCGATGGCATCCCCGTGGGCCTGTGCTCGGGTGCCGACTGGGCAACGGACAAGGTCGAGGAGCACTTGCCGCGCAACACCTGTCCGCTCATCAAGAGCTTTGCCGGCTTTAAGCTGGGCGAGGTCTGCCCCTACATTGAGTCGAGTGACCTGGTGGTGGGTGAGAACACCTGCGACGGCAAGAAAAAGGCCTACGAGTTCTTTGCCACGCAAAAGAACATGTACGTCATGGATATTCCCAACGTACACGACGAGTCGACGCTCGTGACCTGGAAGGCCGAGGTCAAGAAGCTCGCCGCCAAGATCGAGGAAGAGTGCGGCGTCAAGATCACGCCCGAGCGTCTGAAGGCCGCCATCCACGCCGTCAATGAGAAGCGTCGCGCCCTGCAGCGTCTTGCTGCCACGCGCGCTGCCGATCCGGCGCCCATCAGCGGTCTCGACAGCCTGCTGACCGTTCAGGCCGCCTTTATGGACGACACGCCGCGTCTGACCGGAGCCATCAACGAGATGGCCGCCGAGTGCGAGCAGCGTGTCGAGGCCGGCGAGGGCGTGGCGCCCAAGGGGACCAAGCGCATCCTGTACACCGGCACGCCCATGGCCGTGCCCAACTGGAAGCTGTTCAACCTCATCGAAAAGGCCGGCGGCGTCGTGGTGGGCGAGGAGTCCTGCACGGGCTCGCGCTACTACAAGGACCTGGTCGATGAGTCCGGTGAGACGGTTGACGAGATGCTCGATGCTATCGCCGAGCGCTACTTTAAGATCAACTGCGCCGTCTTTACGCCCAACGACCAGCGTATGAAGGACATTGTCCAGATGGCCAAGGACCTGCATGCCGACGGCATCGTCGACGTGGCTCTGCAGTTCTGCACGCTCTACGAGATGGAGTCGTTTGCCGTGGAGAAGGCTGCCGAGGAGGCAGGCATTCCGTTTATGCACATCACGACAGACTACGCCGGCGAGGATGCAGGCCAACTGCAAACCAGGATTGAGGCTTTCTTGGAAACCATTTAGGGCTATCCGGTCCAGCGGCTTCCCCAAGCACCCGATCTTGCCGTTCAAACCATCGCTTGCATACCAAAGTACGCGGCGCTCCTCTTTCACGGCAACCTCGGGCACCTGGGAAAGCCGTTTCCTTGGTTGGTTAAAAGGTTTGTTAAGGAGTTATATGTCGGAAAATATTGAGCAGCCGTTGCCGTCCACGTTTGAGGAGTTCAACGAGCAACGCAAGGCGGCGTTTATTCGCGTCAAGGATTATAAGCAGGCGGGTAATCGCCTGGTCGGTTTTCTGTGCAGCTACACGCCGCTCGAGATTATCGATGCCGCGGGGGCTGCGAGCGTGGCGCTGTGCGGCACGTCCGACGAGGTGATTCCCGAGGCCGAGAAGGTGCTGCCGGCAAACCTCTGCCCGCTCATCAAGTCGACGTACGGTTTTGCCTATTCGCAAAAGTGCCCGTTTACGTACTTTAGCGACATGATCATCGGCGAGACCACCTGCGACGGCAAGAAGAAGATGTACGAGCTACTCAACGAGCTTAAGCGCACGCACATTCTGCACCTGCCGCAGGGTCGCGATCGCGCCTACGAGCGTGAGGGCTGGTACGAGGAGTGCCGTCTGCTCAAGGAAGAGCTCGAGAACTTCTACGGCATCACTATCACCGATGACGACCTGCGCGTCGCCGTCCGTCGTCGCAATCGCCTGCGTGCTGCCCAGCTCGAGATGTTTGCGCTGCAGGCCAACCAGCCGGCGGCTATGAGCGGCGTCGACCTGATGAGCACCATGTTTGCCGGTACGTTCAGCTTTGATATCGAGGCCTATACGCAGCAGCTGGAGCAAAAGGTTGTCAAGCTGCGCGAGGCCTACGACGCGGGCGAGCGCCCGGTTGCGGCGGATGCCAAGCGCATTCTGATTACCGGCTGCCCGGTGGGCGGCGTGATCAACAAGATTGGCCGCACCATCGAGTCCAACGGCGGCGTGGTTGTGTGCATGGACGACTGCTCGGGCGAGCGCACGGCGGCCATGATGATCGACCCGGAGGCTCCCGACATCCTGCGCGCCATTGCCGACCGCTGCCTGGATATCAACTGCTCGGTCATGACGCCCAACGACGGACGCATGGAAAACACCTTGGCCATGTGCGAGAAGTATCACGTCGATGGGGTAGTGGAGAGCGTGCTGCAGGCCTGCCACACCTTTAACGTGGAGAGCGCGCGCATGCAGGAGGCCGTCGAGGGTGCGGGTATTCCGTATATGAAGATCGAGACCGACTACAGCAACGGTGACATGGGCCAGATCGAGACTCGCATCGCCGCCTTCATCGAAACCCTCTAGCTTCCTCAGGCACCGGATCTTGCCCCTCAAACCGTCGCTTG
>CABUUE010000221.1 GCA_902494685.1 uncultured Collinsella sp. | reverse complement strand
TCCTGCCCAATCCGTTCTACGATCCCGAGATGCGCACGATGACCGGTCTCGATAAAAAGGTCTCCGATTTTGTTCTGGACCATCCCAAGACCCAGGAGTTCTGGAAGGCCTGGACGCAGCTGCTCGATACGGTGATGCCCGGCTATATCGCGGAGGGTAAGCCGCAGCTTTCTATCGCCATCGGCTGCACGGGCGGCCAGCACCGCAGCGTTGCCATCGCCGAGGCCACGGCACGTTATTTGGAAGGCGCCCAGTATCACGTGAGCATTTCCCATCGCGACCTGTCGCGCGCCAACACGAAGGCATAGGCCTGCATGTCATTTACCGCCGAGGTGCGCGACGAGCTTGCGCGCTGCGAACCCGAATGTGAATACTGCGACTTGTCGACGCTCGCCGCCCTCACGCGTGTGAGTGGTACGCTCTCGCTTACCGGCTCTGGGCGGTATCGTTTGACGGTTGCGACTGAGACGGGAGCCGTTGCGCGCACGATGATTACGCTGACGCATCGTATCCTTAAGCTCAAAACGGAGTTCACTGTCCGCAAATCTGTCTTGCATAAGGTACGAAACTATCTCATCACCTTGCCCGATCAGCCCGATTTGGATAAGGCCTTGGTTCTGCTGGGCATCCTCGACCGGAGGGGAGGACTTGTCGCCGGCGTGCCCCGACATATCGTTGCCCGTCCCTGCTGCAGGCTTGCCTACATCCGCGGCGCGCTCATTGCCGGCGGCTTCGTGGCCGATCCACGCGGCGATTTTCATTTGGAGATCGCGGTGCAGGGCGAGCAATATGCCAAGGGGCTTTGCGACCTGTTGGAGCAGATTGGGGTCCATGCGCGTGTTAATGCACGGCGGGGGTCATATGCCGTGTACATTAAGAGCGCCGAGGAAATCGAGCATCTTTTAAAGCTGATTGGTGCCAAGCGCAGCGTTGCCGAGATTGAGGAGGCGCGCGCGGTCAAGTTGGTTAAGAACGATGTGAACCGTCGCGTGAACGCCGAGCTCGCCAACCAGACCAGAAGTGCTGGCGCTGCCCAACATCAGCTTGCGCTTATCGATGAGCTTGAGCAGCGTGGCCTTCGCGATGCGCTTCCGGATGCCTTGGCGGTCTTTTGCGACCTGCGCGAGCGCTATCCCGATCTGTCGCTGCGTGATTTGGGGGAGATGGCTGACCCTCCCTTGTCGAAGTCTGCCCTCTACCATCGTGTTTTACGGCTTGAAAAGCTCATTGAAGCAAACAGGTAGTTTGAAGTATCGACTTATATATGGATTTAGCTGCTATTTTAGTCTTTAAAACGTTTTAACGTAAATTTGATTTTCAATTTCGAGCATTCTCGTGAAATTCAAGTCAAAAAAAAGGTATATTAGGCGAGTGGTTAGTTTGTGGGCCTCAACGGCGGGCGCTGTAGCTCGCGGGGGCCTTACGAAAGGAGACACAATGGCAGTAAAGGTTGCTATTAACGGCTTCGGTCGCATCGGTCGTCTGGCTTTCCGTCAGATGTTCGGTCATGAGGGCTCCGAGATCGTCGCTATCAACGACCTCACCTCTCCCGATATGCTCGCTTACCTGCTGAAGTACGACTCCACGCAGGGCAACTACGCTCGCGATCACGAGGTCGTTGCTGGCGAGGATTCCATCACCGTTGACGGCAAGGAGATCAAGATCTACAAGGAGGCCGACGCCAACAACCTGCCTTGGGGCGACCTCGACGTCGACGTCGTTCTCGAGTGCACCGGCTTCTACACCAGCAAGGCTAAGGCTCAGGCCCACATCAACGCTGGCGCCAAGAAGGTCGTCATCTCCGCTCCGGCCGGCAGCGATCTGCCCACCATCGTGTACAACGTCAACCACGAGACGCTGACCGCTGAGGACAACATCATCTCCGCTGCTTCCTGCACCACCAACTGCCTCGCCCCGATGGCCAAGGGTCTGAACGACTTCGCTCCCATCGTGTCCGGCATCATGACCACCATTCACGCCTGGACTGGCGACCAGATGCCGCTCGACGGCCCGCAGCGCAAGGGCAACAAGCGTCGTAGCCGCGCCTGCGCCGTCAACATCGTCCCCAACACCACCGGTGCTGCCAAGGCTATCGGCCTGGTTCTCCCCGAGCTCAACGGTAAGCTCATCGGTGCCGCCCAGCGCGTCCCGACGCCGACCGGCTCCATCACCAACCTCTACGCCGTCGTTGACAAGAAGGTCACCGTCGACGAGGTCAACGCTGCTATGAAGGCCTACGCTGCCACCATCTCCGAGACCTTCGGTTACAACGAGGACGACATCGTCTCCACCGACATCATCGGCGAGACCCACGGCTCCATCTTCGACGCCACTCAGACCATGTGCTCTGACCTCGGCAACGGCCAGACCCTCGTTCAGGTCACCTCTTGGTACGACAACGAGAACTCCTACACCTCTCAGATGGTCCGCACCATCAAGTACTTCGAGAAGTTCGTTGCTTAATTTAGCTTTTAGCGAATAGCTCGTTGAGCGTCTAAAGAAGGGCGCGGCCTTATAGGGCTTACACCCTAGGGTCGCGCCCTTTTTATAAGAAATCGTCTGCCGTAATGGGAGGCAGACACGTACGAAAGGTAGAAGCAAACATGGCCTTTACCAAGAAGACCGTCCGCGACATCGATGTCGACGGAAAGCGCGTTCTCGTCCGCGTTGACTTTAACGTGCCTATCAAGGATGGCGTCGTTGGCGACACCACCCGTATCAAGGCTGCCCTGCCCACCATCAACTACCTCGTCGAGCACAACGCTCGCGTCATCCTCATGAGCCACCTCGGCCGTCCCGATGGCACCGGCTTCCAGCCCGAGCTGTCCCTCGAGCCCGTCGCCAAGAAGCTCGCCGAGCTCTCTGGTCTCGACGTTGCCTTTGTCGCCGACACTTACGGCGAGAAGGCTGCCGAGGCTGTCGCTGCCGTCGAGCCGGGCAAGG
>CABUUE010000220.1 GCA_902494685.1 uncultured Collinsella sp. | reverse complement strand
TGGGTCATGGACTTTGGTTTCGATCGCATTCTCAACGAGTATCCCGACACGTTTGAGGGCTACTTTATCTTCGATGCCGACAACGTTATATCCCGCGATTACGTCTCCAAGATGAATGATGCCTTTGACCAGGGCTTCCATGTGGTCACGAGCTATCGCAATTCCAAGAATTTTGGCAGCTCGTGGATCTCGGCGGCTAATGCTACGTGGTATCTGCGTGAGGCCCGCTTTCTCAACAACGCGCGCAACATCTGCAAGACTTCTTGCGCTGTCTCGGGTTCGGGCTACCTCATCTCCGCCAGCGTTATCGAGGGTATGCACGGTTGGCAGTTCCATACGCTGACCGAGGATATTCAGTTCACCACGTTCTGCGCCATTCACGGCATTCGCATCGGTTATGCGCCGGCGGAGTTCTTTGACGAGCAACCCGTGACGTTCAAGGCATCCTGGAAGCAGCGTATGCGCTGGACCAAGGGCTTCTACCAGGTGTTTTTTACCTACGGTAAGCACCTGGTCAAATCGACCTTCCGCTATCATCGCTTTGCCGCCTACGACATGTTTATGACCATCGCCCCGGGTATGCTGCTGTCCTTGATCTCGATGCTCGCCAACGCGACGTTCCTGATCGTGGGCGGTCTTTCGCATGGTTTCTTGGCTACCGAAGTCGAGATGCAGGCGTGCGCCGCTTCGCTCATTATGACCTTCGCCATGATGTATCAGACGTTCTTTATCCTGGCGCTGCTCACGACTATCTTTGAGTACAAGCACATTCACTGCGCGCAAAAGTGGCGTCTGGTGACTAACCTGTTTACCTTCCCGATCTTTATGTTCAGCTATATCCCCATCACGGTGGCCGCACTGTTCCTGAAGGTCGACTGGGTTCCTACCCAGCATGCCGTAAACGTCACCCTCGACGAGGTCATGCAAGGCGCCAAATAACTACCACCAAAACCACCGCAAAGGGGACAGTGCACCTTTGTGGTGGTTTTTGCTTTTGCGATGCAGCTTGAGGAGGTGTACGATGTTTTATATTCCGTTTTGGATTTGCATCTTTGCCGGCGCGGCGATTGATGCCCGTCAGCGACGTTTTCCCAATGAGCTTGCCGGTGCGTGTGCGGTGACGGCGTTAGTGGGCGTTTGGCTTGACAAAGGCGTTAACACGGCGCTTGACCATGCCGGTCTTGCGGTCATCGTCTACCTTGCCCTTGTGCTGACTGAGTCGCTCTGGCGTCGACTTCACCAAACCCCGGGCATCGGCATGGGAGATGCTAAGGCACTCTTCGCGCTTTGCACGCTCGACCCTATGGGTGGCATCGTGTCATTTGCCGTCGCGCTCCTGGCCCTTGCCATTGCCTGCCTCATCACGAAATCGCGCTCCCTGCCATTGCTCCCGTTTTTGGTGCCGATTTTTGCCATAATCGAGGTCGTGGGCTGCACTTTGTAACCGATTGCGCATCCTTCTTAAGGAGCATGCCATGGCAACTAATCAAGAAACGGCCGTCATTAAGGCTCGCATGGACCGTATTCCCTCGGCGTTGTCGCCCGAACTTGTCGAGCGCATTGCCGCTGATCGTGCTTCGGGCTATGTCAACCCGTATCGTTGTAACGACGACCAGGTCATTCGTCGTATTGATCGCGCCGCCGACAAAGGCACGCTTATGCGTCCGGCGTTTATGCGCGATACCGAAAAGATACTTCATCTTCCGGCGTACACCCGTTATGCAGGCAAAACGCAGGTCTTTAGCTTCCGTAGCAATGACGATCTGTCACGCCGCGGTTTGCACGTGCAGCTTGTCTCCCGCATTGCGCGCGATATCGGTCGCGCCCTGGGGCTCAATTGCGATCTGATCGAGGCGATTGGCCTGGGCCACGACTTGGGACACGCGCCTTTCGGCCATGCCGGCGAGCGCTTCCTCAACGATATCTATCATGAGCGTACGGGGCGTTATTTTTTTCATAACGTGCAGTCGATCCGCGTGCTCGATGCCCTGTATGGCCGCAACGTTTCGCTCCAGACGCTCGACGGCGTTTTATGCCATAACGGCGAGTACGAGCAGCGTGTGTTTGAGCTCTCGGACATGAGCTCCTTTGACCAGTTTGACCAGACGGTTGAGGATTGCATTGCCACGGGCTATAGCGCAATTGAGCATCTGCGTCCCATGACGCTCGAGGGCTGCATCGTTCGCATCTCGGATATTCTTGCCTACGTCGGTCGTGACCGTCAGGATGCGATTGCGGCGGGCCTGCTTTCGCCCGACGCTTTTGATGATGGCCGGGGCGGTGCCTACAACAGTTGGATCCTCACGCATGCCTCCATCGATATCGTTGAGCACAGCTATGGTAAGCCGCGTATCGAGATGAGCGAGGACCTGTTTGAGGAAATTCGCCGAGCCAAGCGCGAGAACTACGAGAAGATCTATAGCAGGGGCGGTATCGAAGGCGATTCCGAGGCGGAGCTGCGCGAGGCGTTCGTAAAGCTCTACGACCGTTGCCTGCGGGATCTAAACAGTGGCGACGAGTCCTCTTACATCTTTAAACACCATATTTCGCGCATTGAGCAGCAGCTTTCCTACTACGATCGCACCTATGCCTGGCAGGACGACAAGGATCAAGCCGTGGTGGATTATATCGCGAGCATGACGGACGGTTATTTCTGCGAGCTCACGAGCAAGCTGTTCCCTGGTCTGGAGTTTCCACACCGTACCTATATTAACGAACGCTAGTTCGTATAAAATCGGTATACTGTTAGTGGAAAACGTTTTTGATTGATGCATGGGATGGCTATGGACGACCTTTTTTCTGTCTCGACGCGCGAGCGTTCCTTTAAAAATGCGCCGCTCGCGGTGCGCATGCGTCCCAATTCGCTCGACGAGTACGTGGGTCAGCAAAAGGCCGTCGGTAAGGGCTCGTGGCTGCGTGCCGCGATCGAGCACGACGTTCTTTCGAGCGTGAT
>CABUUE010000219.1 GCA_902494685.1 uncultured Collinsella sp. | reverse complement strand
CAGATCAAAAGCCGGTTGTCGGGATCATCATGGGCTCTAAGTCCGATCTGGGCGTTATGGAAGGCTGCACCGCCGAGCTCGAGGCGCTTGGTGTGCCCTATGAGCTCGTCATTGCGAGCGCACACCGCACGCCGGCGAAGGTCCACGAGTGGGCCTCGACTGCTGCCGATCGCGGTATCAAAGTAATTATCGCCGCCGCCGGCAAGGCCGCTCACCTGGGTGGTGTCGTGGCTGCCTTTACGCCGCTGCCGGTCATCGGCGTGCCTATGAAGACGAGTGACCTGGGCGGCATGGATTCGCTGCTGTCGATGGTGCAGATGCCTTCGGGCGTGCCCGTGGCCTGCGTTGCCATCAACGGCGCCAAGAACGCCGCCATCTACGCCACGCAGATTCTGGGCGCTTGCGACCCCGAGTACCGCAAGGTTATCGAGAAGATGAAGCAGGAGATGGCCGACGCCTAGGCGTTCCGCCGTTTCACCGCAGTATAAGGAGAGCCATGTCCGACTATCAGGGAAAACGATTCAAGGCTTCTCAGATTCCCGATCCGTCGAAGCCGGGTGCTGCCCATGCGGCACAGCAGGGTCGGACATCCTCTCCTCAGCAGCCGCGCGCACCGCGTCCCGTAACGCCGATGTCCCATCATCGCCAGGATACGCCGGCTGCATATCGCCCTTCGTCGTATGATACGGCCAAGAAAGAATCGCGTTCTACGAAACAGTCGGGCGCTGCTCCGTCGAGCTATACCGAGCCGCCGCGCAAAAAGCGCCGCTCCGTTATCCCCATCTTGCTCATCATTATTGGCATCGGCCTAATCGTTGCCGCCGCTGCCATCTTTATCAATGCGCAGATTGGTTACAAGCAGGCGAGCGAGTCGTACCAAAAGATCGAAAAGCAATATATAAGCGATAAGGACGCCAGCGGTGTGCCGATTATCGACTTCGATGCGCTTGCTCAGACAAACCCCGAGATTGTGGGTTGGATTTATGTGCCGGGAACCAACATCAACTATCCCGTGGTGCAGACCAACAACAACTCCAAATACCTCAACACGCTGTTCGACGGTACAGCCAATGCATCTGGGGCCATTTTCCTGGATAGCGATGACACCGCGCCGGGAATGGTTGACCAGCAGACCACGATCTACGGACACCACATGAACGATGGGTCGATGTTCAACGTGATTTCGGATACGACTGACCAGGCAACGTTCGATAGCATTGAATATGTGTACTACATCACACGGGATGCTACGTATAAGCTGCGACCACTGGCGACCAAGGTCGTTGAGGACACGTATGCCAAGGCGCGCACGCCCAATTTTGAGGGCGATGACGGGCTCAAGAACTACCTGTCCGAGATGCTCGACGGTGCTTCGGCAGTGGCGAGTGATGCAGGCGACCGCGCTGCTTCGGCAACCAAGGTCGTAACGCTTGTGACCTGTCGTTCGTTATCGCTGAGCAACACGCGTGCCGTCATGGTGCTCACTCCGGTCGAGGAATAGATGATGGGCTACTCAATGACGGTGAAAGGGGAAATGATGCTCGAGAATGGCAAAACGATGCCTTCGGTTGATGCTTGGCTGCGCGAGGCCAAGGCCGATTCGTCGGCACCTGCGTGCGGTATGTATCTGACACATAACGGTGTGGTGCGCGCGACGCCCAAGGCCGAGGCGCGCGGTGTCGAGACCGATGGCGTGGCGCCGGGCCATAAGGTGGGCGGCATGGTGTTTGGCTACGACGCCAGCAAGGTGCAGGCTGCTATCGAGGCCACGCGCGCGATGCCGGGTATCGGCTATGTGCGCGTGTGGCTGGCAAGCGGCGAGCTTGCCGTAGGTGACGACATCATGCTCGTGCTCATTGGCGGAGACATTCGCCCGCATGTGGTCGATGCGCTGCAGTCGCTCGTCGGCACCATCAAGAACGAGTGCGTGAGCGAGGTCGAGCGCGAGGCGTAAGGCCTCGTCGGCAATCCGAGTCTGTCTATAGCGAAAGCCCGCCGGCAGTTCATGTAGATCTGCCAGCGGGCTTTGATGTGTTGGAGCTATTTTGCTCTGGCGTTTGCTACACGCGTGTGGCGTCCTTGGGGCTCATGGTCATACTCTGAAAACGGTTCTCCATATATTCGTTATCGAAATGCTTGTCATAGAACTGTGCGACGGGAATATTTCGAACGGTTCCGTTGACGCGCTGATACCAATAGTCGAGCGATTGCAACGTCATGACGCCGTCGATCAACATGACGGCGGTCAGGATGACGGTAGCAGAGTAGCGGCGTTTCCATGGAATCATATTGATGAGCTTAAGCAGGCGCGGCAGCAAGACCTTGATCCAGATGAGGCCACCCAGGCCCCACATGCAGGCAAACGGCGTGCATGTGCGTCCCCCGGTCAATACCGCGATGGGATCGGGCATGCCGAATAGCCTAATGTGTGAATAGCTCCACGACACCACGCCAAATGAGGTCTGCATAAACCAGCCTACAAACACCTCGAAAGCGCCGCCGATCAGGGCACTTACCAGGAAAATGATCAGAGGATTCTTTTTATAGAAGCGGTTGAGCGCCATGGTCATGAGCACCGCGCCAAATCCGTAGATGGGGCTAAAGGGGCCAAATAGCATACCGGCACGGTCCTGATAGACGCCGGGATCGACGACGACCATATGCCAGACTTCCTCGAGAATGAGACCTAACACGCTGCAGACGAAGAATACCCAGAACAGGTTGAAGTAGTTGAGCTTGATGTAGCCCTCGCCGGTTTCGTCGCGGCCGAGCATCCCCTCGGCGGCGGCATCGCGGTCGAGCATCTCTTGCAGACGGCGCTGCAGTTCGCGCTCCTGGCGTAGCGTGGGGTCGACGGTGGCCGACAGCGCAATGAGGATGACAAGCTGGACGGCGGGGCGCAGCAGGAAGGGTCCGATGCCCTGGAGCATCACGTCAACTAAAAGCTCCACGACGGTAAATGCGATGAGGACGTAAGACAGGCGGGCGGCATTGCGCCGCT
>CABUUE010000218.1 GCA_902494685.1 uncultured Collinsella sp. | reverse complement strand
TTCTTTAGAAACGCGCGCTTAATCGTCCGCGCGTCGGCATCCTTGTCGACGCCAAGTACCTCGTAGTAATCCCTATTTTCCGACACGACCGAATCCTTCCGACTTTCATTATTGTCACAGTGCGTCCTATACCCAAGCTGGGCCGGCCGCAAACAGAGGGGTTGATGTTATTGCATTGCGTAGGGCGAAAGCATGGCACGTTGCGAGCAGCTCGCAAACCAAACCGACACGAGCGCAAACATAAATCCGTTGGCAAAACCGTTGGCAAACTGCATCGCGCCGCGCTTCCACCACAGCAGGCTGCGGTGCAGCACGCCGTCCGAGACCACCATGAACAGGCCCATGGCAAACGGAATAAAGCACATCACGGCAAAGGCCGAGAACACGCCCGAGATGGCCGACAGCACCAAAAACGGCGCCACGATGCCCAGCAGGTAAAAACCGGTACGAGCCTTGCCCTCCAGACGCTCGGCCTCGACATGAGCGCGGCCGACCAGATCGCCACCCGAGGCACCGTTGGTGCCGGCGTGACCCATGCCGCCAATGCGGACCTCGTCGCCATCGTGCGTACCGGCAGGAAACTCAATCGTCTGCTCGGAGGTCACACGGACACGGCCGCTGCCGCCGCAATCGGGGCAGGGGTCGGCGACGACCTTACCGGAACCGCCGCACTCGGGGCAGACCGACTGAAACGTGCCGGCACCGAACAGGAAGGACAGGTCGACATCGATGTGGCCGCGACCACCGCAGCTCGGACAGGTATGTGCATGCTCGGACGAAACAGAACCCGAGCCGCCACAGTGGCCACAGGTATCGAAGCGCGTATAGCGGACGGTCTTGCGGGCACCGCCCTTGGCCTCCTTAGCGTCGAGCTTGATATCGACGACCACGTTGGCGCCGTTCTCGGGATTATAGGCAGCCTGCCCGCGACGCGGCTGGCCCCAGGCGCCACCAAAGGGAAAGCCGCCCTCAAAGGGATTGCCATAGCCTGCGCTGCCGGCGTAGCCGCCGCCATAGGGCGAAGCCGTAGGAGCGCCGGCGAAGGGGTTGCCCGAGCGCATGGCGTCGTAGCGCGCACGCTTCTGCTCGTCCGAAAGCACGGCGTAGGCCTCGGAAACCTCTTTAAACTTTTCCTCGGCATCAGGTTCTTTGTTGACGTCCGGATGGAGCTTGCGGGCCTTTTGCTGGAAGGCCTTCTGTATATCACGCGAGGTGGCGTCCTTGGAGACACCCAAAATCTCGTAGTAATCTTTTTCGTTCATCGTCGCCATGCGCGGCAACCTCCTGCTCACAGCAGCGTATATATTGCGGTAATTCTACCCGAGCGGCCTAAGCTAGACCCCAAAACAGCTCGAACAGCACATTTCCATCGAGCCAGCCCAAGTGGGTGGGCGCTAAACGGGCGTGGGCACGACCTGCGATAACGTCTTTCGAGGCGACGCACCCCGCATGCCCCTCGACATAATCGGGCACCCAAGTGGCAAGACCCAACTCGAGCGCACGGTCACAGGCCGCCACCAGCTCGTCTGCAGCGATCACGCTTGCCGAGCGAACCAACAGATCGGGCCCAATGCCACGCGTCATGCGGCAGGCGAGCATCAAATCCTCGGCCGCAGCCTCGCGCTGCGACAGATACTCGGCATCAAACGTCGTCGCGGCGTCGTCGCGTTGCACCAAGCGCACGCGATACGCATCGCCGCGAGCAGGCACGTCGGGAAACAGCCCGGCCAAGCGATCGAAATCCTCGGCGTCGAGCATACCGGCGGCAGAGCGGCCCAAGCCCAGATAGCCCCGTCCTGTCCAATAGGCAATGTTGTGGGCACACTCATGTCCGTCGAGCGCGTAGCTTGCCACCTCATACGGGTGATAGCCGGCCGCACCCAGGCACTCACGCGCCGCGTCCATGCACGCAGCCTGAAAATCCTCGTCGGGCTCGAGCGACTCGACGCGACACGCCATGTGGTAGAGCGGCGTGCCCTCCTCGAGCGTGAGCGGGTACACCGACACATGATGCGGCGCCGCCGCCAGCACGCCATCGAGCGTGCGTTGCCAGCTTACGGCGGTCTGCCCGGGAAGTCCGCACATCAGGTCGCAGGACACATCGAGCCCAGCGTCCTTAACCGTCGTGATGGCAGCGAGTGCCCGATCGGCATCGTGAATACGGCCAATCGCAGCAAGCTCGGCGTTGTCGAGGGTTTGAACTCCCAGAGAGACGCGTGTGACACCGACCTTGGCAAGCGCAGTGGCAAGCCCGGCGGTCAACGACTCGGGATTGGCCTCGCAGGTAAACTCAACGGGCTTGCACCACATGCAAATACGCCGGGCAAGCTCCACCAGACGCTCTCCTGCCAGCGACGGCGTACCGCCGCCAACATAGACGGTGCGGACCTGCGCAAGCGCGCCTGCGTCGCCAAAGGCATCGAGGCGCGCATACAGTTGCTCAAAATAGACATCGAGCGCAGCACTCAGGTCGCACGGAGCAAAACTGCGCGAGTCAAAGTCGCAGTACCGGCACTTTTGGGCGCAAAAAGGCACGTGCATGTACAGCGCGGTAACGGCCACCCTTAGGCCTCCAGCGGATGCGCGGGCACCGACTCGCCGGCGGCAAGTGCGGCCTCGCAGGCCACCACATCGCGCTCGATATCATCGACCAATGCCATGAACTCCTCGTACGTGGAGCAGCGCACCACCTGGGCGCGCCAGGCCGCAGCATGGGGCATGCGCTTTAAATACCAACTCGCGTACGTACGGGCACGCGACATGAGCGGCAACAGCTCGTGCGTGAGCGTCAGGTGCTCGCGCAGGGCGCCCAGTCGCTCGACCGAGCTACGCACCGGTACCGGCGTGCCATCGAGCGCAAGGGCGCGGGCATCGCCGAACACCCAGGGGTTACCATAGATACCGCGCGCGATGAACACCGCGCTGGCACCCGAGCTTTGCAGATGCTCCGCGGCATCCTCGGCCGAGAAAACATCGCCCGAACCGATAACGGGAATCTCGAC
>CABUUE010000217.1 GCA_902494685.1 uncultured Collinsella sp. | reverse complement strand
GCGGCACCGGCGCGCTTGATGGCGCCGTTAACGCTGTCGCCCGCGACGTGCTCCAGGGTCTCGAGGGCCAGATATGTCACCAATAAGAACGGTACCAGCGAGAGCGTGTCCTTGCCGGCGTCGAGCAGAATATCAATCAGCAAATCCATGACGGATGGAACCTTTCGTGTCTTTCGGCAGCATTGTAAAAGTCCTAGCGGTCAACTAGGGTATTGTAGTTGTCCTAGGCGCGATGCCAATAGTTGCCCATGGTAAACTATCATCTCGCCACATCTTAATGACCCTGAGCCGCACGACGCGGCCCATCCAAGGAGCAGTTATATGAACGTTTCACAAGCACTCGAATACGAGCGCCAGCCGTTTATTCCCATGTTTATCTATGGCGATCACGGCGCCATGGAGTCCGAGCGCCAGAAGGGCGAAGAGGCCCTCAAGGTGCTCGAGACCGAGTACTTTACCGCGGAGGACGACCCCGGCTTCGACTTTGCCACCGTGCGCGACCTGGCCGACCGCAACCGCGACCTGTGCGACCAGATTGGCGAGGCACGCCTGCGCAACGTGACGCCCGCGACGCTTTCGCGCGGCCTGTCCGATGCCGACACCTGCGCCGCCATCGGCAAGATGCAAAAGCGCACCGCCGCGTCCGTTATGCGCGAGATCCGCGGCGACCGCGACGCGCTCGGCGTGGCCTACGCCCGCAAGCCCATCCAGGGCACCGTGCTCGGTGTCGACATCGAGACCACCGGCCGTGCACCCGAGCGCGGTTATATCATCAATGTGGGTTGGGAAATCATGGAGCTCACCAGCGACGCCGTCCCGCACGACGCCGAGGCGCACTACTGCGGTCTGCCCGACATCTACCGCGGCGAGGATGTGCCGTTGTCGAATATCCACCACATCACCTGGGACGACATCGACGGCAAAAAGCCGTTCCGCGAGAACAAGGAACTGCAGAAGCAGCTGCTCAAGCTTATGAAGAAGTACCCGTACATGGCGCACAACGCCGCCTTTGAGGACAGTTGGTTCAAGATCCACCTGGACGGTTACGCCGAGGCACGCCGCGCCGGCAAGATCATCGTCATCGACTCGCGCCAGATCTGCCGCAGCCTGGATGCCGACGTCCGCTCGCTCCCCCGCGAATCCGCCCCCGCCGCGCTCGAGAACTGGGCGCGCCGCCGTGGAACCCTCGCCGCCGACGCCAACGAGCAGCATCTGGGCCTCGACGACACCGACCTCATGCTCCGCACCGTCCAAGCCGAGTTCAACCTCAAGAACCTGTTTGCCAAGTAGAAACGCCTGCGGCAAACCCCGGGGGTAGATCACGAGCGGCCTCGCAGCGGAAAACCCCGCAGCGGGGCCGCCCTACGTTCCACAGATAGATCTGCCATCACAAATTCTGAACCCTCATTTTGAACGATTTCGGCCAATTCCCGACACGTAATTCGTTGTCGGATGGCGATGCATCGATATCAAATGTGCAGCAATTGAGTATTTCTATGCTATAGCCAAGCTGCGAAAACTTTTATTTAGGGCATACCAACCCATAATTGCGTCAAGCTTTTGGTCAGCATTTGGTTAGACCTCTAAAACGACTTTTTCACTCAGCGCCATCAACACGGCATTAGCTGACACGATATATACCATGAGTATCGTATTGTCACATACCACTGCAAAAGCGGTCTACCAGGCCGCGCATTCGGTGTCTGCGAAAGGCATCGAGTCCTGTAACCCTGCCGCGATTTACGGATCATGTCCCACCGGAACGCTCCTTGACGCAGCCGCAGAATGGCTCACCAAACATGATGTTTCCCTCGACGCGAATGATTCCCTCGAGGTGATGGTGTTTGATCGCAGGAATGCGCGCCATGCAATGAACTGTCAATGCCACGTTTCTTCAAAACGATTCTCGAACTCACGCTTTATAGAGCTTGAAGATGGCATCTTCATTGTTGGCGTTGAGCTTTGCGCACTTCAGGCCGCCACCTATCTTCCTTTTCGCGAACTGGTGGAGTACTACTTTGAACTATGCGGCGCTTATTCCCTTGGAACCGACTCTTCCACCTCCTATACCGAGCGTTTCGCGCTCACCTCGACCGAGAGATTGAAACAGTTCTTTAATTCCATTACCAGATGCGACGGTCTGGCTCTTGCCCGAAAGGCGATCCAATGTGTGCGCGACGGATGCCGATCTCCCATGGAAACGGCATTTATCATGATGCTTACGCTGCCCAAAAGCGAAGGTGGACTTGGTATTAAGGGAATTGAGACCGATTACGAATTACAGGTCACCGCCGCCGCAAAGAATCTCACGAGACGCAAAAAGTTCTTTATGGATGCGTATCTAAAGAAATCTCGCACAGACATTGAATACAACGGTTTTTATCATGACGCGGAAGAAGACCGCGCCATCGATGAGGAACGCAAGAATGCGCTTGCGTCCATGGGATACGGAATCATCACCGTCAGCCGTTATTCCTTTATGCATGCCAGCTCTTTCGTTAGGGTCATGGAAGCAATCCAGCGGAAAGAGGGCGTACGCCCCTCGCGTCTACCAAAAGACTTTCAAATCATGCAAGAGGACCTGAGACAGTTTGTGCTCAGAAGGTTTATAGAAGAGAAAAGGCGAATTCAGAAGCAGCTTCGCCAGGATTCCGAAGAGCGCCAACGAATCGACCTCGAAAAAGCAACACTCGAAGGCATCACGCTGGATGACCCGACAATTAATGAAGTTACAGCAATCGATGACATGCAGACAGTCGAATCCGACAGCCCATCATTTGCCCAAACAAGCAGCCTCGCGCCCGAGGGCAGGATCTTCGGGGCCGGAAGCTAGACCGGCTAACAAGGTGGGTACCCTAGCGATGTGCAAAATTGCGAGTATTCAGCAGGGTCGGCCCTCCAGCACCCACAAGTTAATCCAAATGAGAAACAAAGACGCTATCGAACGGGAACGTTAGGCAACACTTGAGGAAGATCTTATCTGTTTACCGCCCTTGGATAACTCTTGAGCGGCTTTATT
>CABUUE010000216.1 GCA_902494685.1 uncultured Collinsella sp. | reverse complement strand
GGCTGCAAGGTCGCTGTCATGGACGAGACCGGCAAGCTGCTCGACCACGGCGTGGTCTACCCCACCAAGCCGCGCCACGACGTCACCGGCACCAAGCGCGAGCTCGCCCGCCTCGTCAAGAAGGGCGGCGTCAACACCATCGTCATCGGCAATGGCACCGCCAGCCGCGAGACCGAGGAAGTCGTCTCGGAGTTCATCGCCGAGCAGGCGCCTGAGCTGCGATACACCATCGTCAACGAGGCCGGCGCATCGGTGTACTCCGCCTCCGAGCTCGCCAGCCAGGAGTATCCCGACCTGGACGTCACCGTGCGTGGCGCCATGAGCCTGGGCCGCCGCCTGCAGGACCCGCTGGCAGAGCTCGTCAAGATCCCGCCCCAGTCCATCGGCGTGGGCCAGTACCAGCACGACCTTGACCAGACCGAGCTTTCGCGCACCCTGGGCCACGTGGTTGAGGACGTCGTCAACCGCGTGGGCGTCGACGTAAACACCGCGAGCGCGAGCCTGCTGGGATACGTATCGGGCATCACGCCGAGCGTGGCCAAAAACATCGTGGCCTACCGCGAGGAAAACGGCGCCTTTACCGATCGCCGCCAGCTCAAGAAGGTCCCCAAGCTGGGACCCAAGGCATATCTCAACGCCGCGGGCTTTTTGCGCATCAGCGGCGGCAAGAACCCACTCGACGCGACGAGCGTCCACCCCGAGAGCTACGAGGTGGCCACGTCCGTCCTGGAACGCGCCGGCGTTAAAGCCAGCGAGCTCAGCCGCGGCGGCGTGCCCGACATCGAGCGCCGTCTGGGCAGTATCTCGGCGCTGGCAAGTGACCTGAACTGCGGCACCCTCACGCTCATCGACATCGTCAACGAGCTCAAGAAGCCCGGCCGCGACCCGCGCGACGACGCGCCCGAGGTGGTCTTTAGCCGCTCGGCGCTTTCCATCGACGACCTGGAACCCGGCATGGAGCTCAAGGGGACGGTGCGCAACGTCGTCGACTTTGGCGCGTTCGTCGACGTGGGCGTGCACCAGGACGGCCTCGTGCATATCTCCAAGCTGGCCAATCGCTTTGTCAAGCACCCGAGCGACGTGGTGCGCGTCGGCGACACGGTCAAGGTGTGGGTAGAAAAGGTCGATCGCGACCGCAAAAAGATCTCCCTCACCATGGTACAGGGCAAGTAAACCGCCAAAGCAAAGGTACCCCCTGTAGCGATGTGCAAAATCGCGAGTATTCTGCAAATTCCACCGTTCCGGATGCCCCTCAGAGACGAAAAAGCAAAAAACAGCCCCCGTTATAGCGTCGTCAGAGCCAAAACGGGGGCCGTTCCATGCTTCGGTTAACTGATAAAGACCTTTACCTTGCTGAATACTCTCAATTTTGCACGGCGCAGGCGGGGGTACCTTTGCCCACGGAAGGATATGGAAGCCAAGCGCCAACTTGCTGGCAAGCTCGTACCGGCAGCCCCGGCCTTTCCTTTGCCTAGCGCGACCCTCGCGGAGCGCGTGAGCGATAGGGAAAGGAAAGGCCGGGGCGAACAGCCCACGGTACAGTCGGTGCTCGCGCTACGGCAGGATATGGAAACCGAGCGCCGCGATATCCTTGGCAAAACTGCGCACGGTATCGAGCGAGACCTCGTACGGGTCGCGACCAATGTTCTTGCGCTTGGCCAGGATGCTGTTGGGCACCGTAATGATCTGGCAACCGCAGGCCTCGGCCTGGTAAATGTTGATGAGCTCGCGCGTGGACGCCCACAGGACCTCGCAGTTGGGCTTTGCGGCGGCCTTCTTGACCGACTCCGTCATAAACGGAATGGGGTCGACGCCGGTATCGGCGATGCGGCCGGCAAAGAGCGAGATGATGGACGGCGTCTCGGCGTCGACGGCCTCGACCATCTCATCAACCTGCGTAGGCGTAAAGATGGTGGTGACGTTGACCTTGATGCCGTCGGCCGAAAGCTTGCGCACCAGCTCGGCGGTGGACTCGCCCTTGGTGGTCACGCACGGAATCTTGACGTAGACGTTCTCGGCCCAGGTAGCGATCTCGCGCGCCTCGACCTCCATGGTCTCGACGTCGTCGGCAAAGACCTCAAACGAGACGGACACATCGGTGATGTGGGCCAGGACCTCCTTGGCAAACGCGCGGTAATCCGTCACGCCGCCCTTCTTCATAAGGGACGGGTTGGTCGTGAAACCCTGAACGTTGCCGTTCTCGTACATGTCGAGCATGCCCTCGAGGTTTGCACCGTCAGCGAACACCTTGATTGCCATCTGCCTGATTCCTTTCGCTTGCACATGGGCGTTAAACTGCTAAACACTTTACCTACGTTTATCAAGGCGTGAACTGCGGTTTTTTATCTTCTCGGCGAACGGTATAAACACCTCAGTGTTTGGATTGATAAATCGATTGAGCATGCAAAAGCAAAGAGTCGCAGTTTGAGCAAACGTCAGAACGTGGGATTCATTAGATGAGGCCGAAATGCTGCATCGCTGTGACGGTGCCGTCGTGTGCGACATCATCAGTCACGTAGTCGGCGAGCGCCTTGACCTCGGGCATAGCGTTGCCCATGGCCACGGCCGTCTCGACAGCGGCGAGCATACCCAGATCGTTGCCGGAATCGCCAAAGCCAAAGGTGCGCGCGTTGCCGGTGCGACCCAGGTATTCCAGCGCTCGCGCCACGCCCACGCCCTTGTCAATGCCCTTGGGGCTCAGCTCGCGATTCTGGCCACCGGTGTTGCACAGCTCAAACTCGCGATCGATAAAGCCGTCATCGTTGGCCACGCGAGCCAAACTGGGCACACTGAGGCATACCTTGCCCACGCGCAGACTGCCGTCGACGCGCATTTCCTCGGTGCTGTGCACCACAGAAGTGCCGATCAGAG
Source organism: uncultured Collinsella sp. (assembly GCA_902494685.1). Taxonomy (GTDB): domain Bacteria; phylum Actinomycetota; class Coriobacteriia; order Coriobacteriales; family Coriobacteriaceae; genus Collinsella. The sequence goes on along the minus strand of CABUUE010000216.1, from coordinate 186 downwards.
ACGACTGCTCAACACCCGCGGGTTCCAGGGCAAAAGTAGCCACGTTGGTCTCGAAAAAGGCCTCAATCCCTGCCGCGGCCATACGGCGCGCAAGCTCCTCAATAACGTCCTCGTCAAAGCAGTCCTCATGCACCACGCGGCCCTCGACCTCGAGCGTCGCTCCCGCCATGGCAACGACACCCGCCG